>DCDB01000242.1:6303-31332 GCA_002316215.1 Lachnospiraceae bacterium UBA1066
GCGGATCTTTTTGAGTACGGCTTTAATAATTTCAAGGAAACAAGTATCGATAAGACGGATGACGGAGGAACAGCGGAAGGAAGCGTAACGCTGCCCTCCGGCATCAGCGCCTCGTCCCTTAAAGAGACAGAGACGCAAAATGATGCGGGGCAGACGGTTATTTCCTACTCTTATGAAGGAAATCCCGCAGGTATGGCCCTGACAGTGCAGAGCGGAACGAAAAGCGGAGCGGATAATGCAGAAGGCACGGAAGCCGGAAGCGGCCATTCTTCGGGCCTGAATACGAAGAATACGCTTATGATTGTAGGAACAGCTTTTGCCGCTGTTCTTATTCTGCTGGTCATTTCACTGATCGTAAGGGCAAAAAGAGAGAAAAAAAGACGCGAGCGCATGCGCAGGCGCAGGATGCAGAGGGAACGCGAAAGAAGAGAAAACAGCGGCAAGAGAAAATAGGGACAAGAGATCATAAAACAAGAGAAAATAAACAAGAGAAAATAGACAAGAGAAAATAGACAAGAGATAAAAAAAGGAAAATTGAACAAAAGAAAATAAAGACAAAAAATGTCCGTGCGCCTCACCCCGAACCGGTCCCCACAGACGTTACCTCTCCAGTTAGCTCGGCCCAGGCACCCTTACGGCACACAAGAGATCCTGCTTAGTGCTGCTGTGTTCCCACCCTGACACATTTCACAGGTTCCTGCTGCGTAAGACCCAAACGTCATTGCCACTTAGAAAGGGCGGCTCCATAAAGACAGACCCTCAGATCGGCATCACCCCTGCTGTAGCGGACTGCAGGTTACAGGGCCCCGCTGACTCCCCGGTTGCACGGACTTTAAAAGTATATAGGAAAATAACTGAATTGTCAAATACTCTTAATTAAGGTATAATAAAAATACTTGTTTTTCGAGTGAAGTTTTAATTATACAATCCTATAAAGAAAGAAGGAAATGGCAATGAAGCGAATCGGGATGTTAACAAGCGGCGGTGACTGCCAGGCGCTCAACGCAACAATGCGCGGTGTCGTCAAAGGTCTCAGCAACAATATCCAGGATCTCGAGGTGTACGGCTTTGAAGAGGGGTATAAAGGCATGATCTACGGGAACTACCGCCTGCTTACTTCCAAAGATTTTTCCGGCATCCTGACGCGGGGCGGCACCATTATCGGATCTTCGAGACAGCCGTTTAAGCTTATGAGGGTTCCGGATGCCAATGGTCTTGACAAGGTTGAGGCCATGAAGCAGAACTATTATAAGCTCCGCCTGGATTGTATTGTCATTTTAGGCGGGAACGGAACGCAGAAGACGGCAAATCTTCTCCATGAAGAAGGACTGAACGTCATCCACCTTCCGAAGACTATCGACAATGACATTTACGGAACGGATCTGACCTTCGGCTATCAGTCGGCCATCGACATTGCCACGCAGTGCATTGACTGCATCCACACGACAGCTTCTTCGCACGGACGCGTCTTCATCGTCGAAGTCATGGGCCATAAAGTCGGCTGGCTGACCCTTAATTCGGGAATTGCTTCCGGCGCGGATATCATCCTTCTTCCGGAAATTCCGTACGATATCTCGAAGGTCTGCGAAGCTATCGATAAACGTCACACGGGCGGAAAGAAATTCACGATCCTGGCGGTGGCCGAGGGAGCTATTTCCAAGGAAATGGCAAAGATGGACAAGAAGGAACGCGCTAAGGAAATGGAGAAAATGCTGAAGCAGTATCCTTCGGTTTCCTATAAACTCGCGGACGATATTACGAAAAAAACCGGCTACGAGGTCCGTGTCACGGTTCCGGGCCATACGCAGAGAGGCGGCACGCCGGATGCTTTCGACCGTGTCCTTTCGACGAAGCTCGGAGCTTATGCCGCACAGCTGATCGAAAAAGAAGAGTACGGCTATATGGTTGCAACCGTTAACAATACGATTAAGAAAGTAAAGCTCGAGGAATGCGCAGGGAAACTCAAGATGGTCGATCCGCATGACCAGACCGTTGAACTTGCAAAGTCCATCGGCATCAGCTTCGGAGACTGATCTATGTCCTATGTTGCTCTTTATCGCAAATTCCGGCCTTCGACCTTCGAGGATGTGAAGGGTCAGGATCATATCGTCAGAACCTTAAAGAACCAGATTATGGCCGGAAGGATTCAGCACGCCTATCTTTTTTGCGGTACAAGGGGAACAGGAAAGACTTCTGTTGCCAAAATTCTGGCAAAGGCCGTTAATTGCGAGCATCCCATAGACGGCAGCCCCTGCAATGAATGCGCCTCCTGCAAGGCCATCACGGCAGGAAACTCCATGAATGTTATTGAAATCGACGCCGCTTCCAACAACGGCGTCGATAATATAAGGGAAATCATCGAAGAGGTGCAGTACCGTCCCGCTTCGGGGAAATACAAGGTCTACATCATTGACGAAGTCCATATGCTTTCTCCCGGTGCCTATAATGCACTCCTTAAGACTCTGGAGGAACCGCCGTCGTACGTCATTTTCATCCTGGCTACGACGGAAGCCGGCAAGATTCCGATGACGATCCTGTCGCGCTGCCAGCGGTATGACTTTCATAGGATCGATGCGGATACGCTGACGCAGAGGATGACGGATCTTACAAAAAGGGAAGGCGTACAGGCGGAGGAAAAGGCGCTCCGGTTTATAGCCAGGGCGGCCGACGGTTCCATGAGGGATGCCCTGTCGCTGCTTGATCAGTGCATGGCCTTTTATATGGGCGAAGAACTTACTTATGAGAAAGTGCTGAGTGCGCTCGGAGCTGTCGATACGGAAGTTTTTGCGGAATTCCTCGCATCGGTAATCCGCGGGGATACGGGAAAAAGCATTGCGGTTTTCGACAGGCTGATTGAAAACGGACGCGAGGCCGGGCAGTTTATTTCGGATTTTATCTGGTACCTGAGAAATCTGTTGATGGTGCAGACATCGAAAGAAGATGCGGAGGAAACGGTCGACGTATCGGCGGAGACGATGGCGGAACTTTTGGAGCTGTCGGAGCAGGCGGACCCCGAAACCGTCATGCGCTATATCCGCGTATTATCGGAGCTTCAGAACGATATGCGCTTTGCGACTAACCGCCGGGTACTGGCAGAGATCGCCATTGTGCGCCTGACAAGGCCGCAGATGGAAAAAACTGCGGATGCCGTTTCGGGACGAATCCGTGCACTTGAGGAACAGATGGAGAAAGTGCTTTCGGGAAATCTTGTTTATGCTCCGGGAAATGATGTCTCTTACCCGGGAACACCGGCGGCAGTATCCGCGGCGGCTCCCAGGGAAGAAAGCACACCCCCGGAAAATGCCGCGCCGGAAGATCTGAAAAAAATCCGCGGTGACTGGATGAGTATTATTTCAGGGATTGAAGACGGGTTTAAGCGGAAAATGCTGGAAAGTGCCGTCCCCAGATACAATGCGGAAGGCAATGACAATAAATTATATATTGAATTTACGAATAAGCTTGCGGAAAGACTCCCGGTCGATGAGAAGCTGCGCAGTGAACTTATGGGAGTCATTGAAAGGCAGTACGGGAAACACGTCGATATCGAATTCCTTGAGAGCAGGAATAAGAATGAAAGCCTGAGGGAGATCGGGATCGATGAGATTATAAAAGAAAAAATCCATTTTGACGTGGAAGAGGAAGACTGAGGCGGCAAAGCCGCCGGTCAGGACAGACGGAAAACCAGTCAAAGCGGCCGGAAGGCCGGAAAAAAGACAGGAGAAGAAGGAGGATTTTACGTGTCGAAGAAAGGCGGATTCCCCGGCGGGATGCCGGGCAATATGAACAACCTGATGAAGCAGGCACAGCGGCTTCAGCGGCAGATGGAGGAAAACCAGAAGGCGCTGGAGGATAAAGTGTTTACGGCATCGGCCGGCGGCGGAGCAGTTGAAGCGGAGGTGAGCGGAAAGAGAGAGATCAAGAAGCTCACGATTTCCAGGGATGCGGTGGATCCCGATGATGTGGAAACCCTTGAGGATATGATCGTCGCGGCGCTGAATGAGGCATTTAAAAAGGTCGATGATGAACAGGCGAGCCTGGCGGGCAAGATGACCGGCGGCGCAGGAGGATTCGGGAGTGGATTATTTTAGCGGACGCATCAGCGCGCTGATCGAACAGCTTTCACAGCTTCCCGGCATCGGGCCGAAATCGGCCCAGCGGCTTGCATTTTACATCGTAAGCCAGCCTGAGGAAAAGGTGAAAAGGCTCGCGGACAGTCTTTTGGATGCGCGCAGGAACTTGCATTACTGCAGGGAATGCTGTACACTTACAGACAGTGAGATCTGCCCGATCTGTGCCAATCCCAAACGTGATAAGAGGACGATCATGGTCGTCGAAACACCGCGGGATCTGGCGGCTTATGAAAAGACCGGGAAATATACAGGCGTCTATCATGTACTTCACGGCGCGATTTCCCCTATGCTCGGTATCGGGCCGGACGACATCCGCTTAAAAGAACTGATGCGCCGTCTCGAAGGCGATGTAAAGGAAGTCATTATTGCGACGAATTCATCACTGGAAGGCGAGACGACCGCTATGTATATCAGTAAGCTCATCAAGCCGGCGGGCGTTAAGGTCACGCGGATTGCAAGCGGCGTCCCGGTCGGAGGAGATTTGGAAAATATTGATGAAATAACGCTGCTAAGAGCGCTGGAAGGGAGAACGGAATTATGAACAGACTGGAACTTGAAAAGACAGCTGTCGAGGTCCGCAAAGGAATTGTCGAAGCTGTGTACAACGCTGCATCAGGGCATCCGGGCGGATCGCTTTCTGCTGCAGACTGCTTCACGTATCTTTATTTTGAGGAAATGAATATCGATCCGAAGAATCCGGGAATGGAGGATCGCGATCGCTTTGTTCTCTCGAAGGGCCATACCGCGCCGGGACTTTATTCCGCCATGGCAAACCGCGGATATTTTCCTGTAGAAGAACTTAAGACGCTGCGCCACATCGGCTCAAGGCTTCAGGGACATCCCTGCATGCAGGATCTTCCGGGCATTGACATGGCGAGCGGTTCACTCGGACAGGGAATCTCCGCTGCTGTCGGCATGGCGCTTTCAGCCAAGCTGCGCGGCAAGTCCTACAGGACGTACACGCTTTTAGGCGACGGCGAGATTGAAGAAGGCCAGGTCTGGGAAGCTTCTCTTCTTGCAGGCAACCGCAAACTGGACAATCTCTGCGTCATTGTGGACAACAATAATCTTCAGATCGACGGACCGATTACGGCAGTCAATCCGGCTTACCCGATCGATGATAAGTTCCGCGCTTTCAATTTCCATGTCGTAAATGTTGAGGATGGCAATGATTTTGATCAGCTGGCGGCGGCTTTCAAAGAAGCCAGGGAGACCAAGGGCGTTCCGACCTGCATCGTCATGAAGACGGTCAAAGGCAAGGGAGTTTCCTATATGGAAAACCAGGTCGGCTGGCACGGCAAGGCTCCGAACGAGGAACAGTATAAGCAGGCCATGGAAGAACTTACGAAAGCGGGTGAGGCATTATGTCAGAAATGAAAAAAATCGCGACGCGCGTGAGCTACGGGGAAGCGATTACCGAGCTCGGCGCAAAACATGAGGATATCGTTGTTCTTGACGCGGATCTTGCAGCCGCGACGCAGACAGGCATTTTCAAGAAAAAATTCCCGGATCGCCATATCGACTGCGGCATCCAGGAAGCAAATATGATGGGCGTGGCAGCAGGACTTGCGACGACCGGTTTTGTACCGTTCGCCAGCACTTTCGCAATGTTCGCCGCCGGACGCGCTTATGAAATTGTCCGCAATTCCATCTGCTATCCGCATCTTAATGTTAAAATCGGCGCGACACATGCCGGAATTTCCGTCGGTGAAGACGGTGCGACGCATCAGTGCCTTGAAGATCTTGCACTTATGCGCGTTCTTCCGGGCATGACGGTGATCCAGCCGTCCGATGACGTGGAAGCCAGGGCGGCAGTTGCTGCGGCCTATGAACTGAACGGCCCGGTCTATATGCGCTTCGGGCGCCTTGCAGCTCCGGTTATCAACACGAACGAAGATTATAAATTCGAAATCGGGAAGGGCATTACCCTCCGCGACGGCTCCGATGTTACGATCGTGGCGACGGGTCTTCTGGTTGCGGCAGCTCTTGACGCGGCTGATAAACTTCAGGCGGACGGCATCAGCGCCCGTGTTATTAATATCCATACGATTAAACCTCTGGATGAGGAACTTCTGGTTAAGGCGGCAAAAGAAACCGGCAGGATTGTAACAGCCGAGGAACATTCCGTGATCGGCGGCCTGGGCGGCGCAGTTTCGGAAATCCTTTCAGAAAAATGCCCTGTTCCTGTATGCAGGATCGGTGTTTATGACCGTTTCGGAGAATCGGGACCGGCAGTGGCGCTTCTTGCAAAATACGGCTTAGATGCTGAGGGTGTCTATGCAAAAACAAAAGAATTTGTCAAAGGATAAAAACTTTGATTCGGGCTTCTATGAGGTCGTGAAGGATATCCTTCACGATCCGGAGGTCCTGAAAATGAAAAACTTCAACCAGCACAGCAATACGGACTGTTACATGCACTGTCTGCATGTATCTTATTACAATTACCGTATCTGCAGGGCACTGCGGCTCAATGCGGGAGCGGCAGCCCGTGCCGGGATGCTGCACGATTTCTTCCTGTACGACTGGCGCCATCATCCGAAAGCTCCGGGCGAGCGGATGCATGCCTTTACGCATGCCGGCTATGCGCTTCGGAACGCGGAGAAGACGTTCGAACTGTCTGAGCGGGAAGAAGATATTATCTTAAGGCATATGTGGCCGGTGACAATTACGCCGCCTAAGCATATGGAATCCTGGATAATCACGCTGACGGATAAATATTGCAGCATCTGTGAATTTATCGACCATTATTATCCGCTGAAGGGTTTGCATGCGAAATTTTCTGGATATCTTAATTGAAAAAATCTTATTCCTTAAGTCCAAAATCGAGTTTCAGGAAGAAGTTCCGGAAAATGAGATTGAGGCTTACAAGGTACGGATCCGGAATCATAAAAAGGCCATGTATGTACGCACGGCCTTTTTTGTCATCCTTGCCGCAGTGCTTGTATTGCTTGGAAAATACCTGATTGATCATCATCGTTATTCTTCCTATAAGGTAGTGACCTCGGAAGATAAGACGGATAATATCTCGAATTACGAATATGCCGGAGGGGAAATCCTCCGTTATTCCTCCGACGGCGCATCGCTCCTTAAGACGAATCTTGACGCCATTTGGAATGTCACCTTTACGATGAGCCAGCCGGCGGTTGATATCTGCGAAGGCACTGCTGCGATTTACGATAAGCGCGGAACAAGCGTTTACATTTACAATGCCAAGGGTCAGCTCGGGACATTTTCAACTGGCAAGCCGATCCTGTACGGGCGGGTGACTAAAGACGGAAACTTTGCGGCTGCCCTTGAGGACGGCGATACGACCTGGATTAATTACTATACCTCTCAAGGCTCGGAAATCGCGACCGTTTCGACAAATGTAAAGGATCCCGGTTATCCGGTTGCCCTGTCCCTGTCCCATGACGGGCTCTTTATGGCCGTATCGTATCTTACAGCGGCCAGCGGCGGCACCGGTACGCACCTGGTATTTTACAATTTCGGGAGCGCCGGCAAGGAAAAGACGGACAATGAGGTTGCGGCGGAGGACTTTTCGGGGACAGTCATTCCTGAGGTTGAATATTTAAGCAATACGGATGCCGTTGCTTTCCGCGACAATGGATTTACGGTCTATAAGGGAAGCCTGCTTCCTAAAAAGACAAAAAGCGTGGACTTTGACGGAGAGGTTGTCAGTACCTTCTACGACAGTTCGCATATGGGCTTCATTTTCAAGACGGAAGATACGGGCCATAAATTCGTCATGAAGATCTATACGACGAACGGGAATCTGGTCTCAACATCCTATGTAGATTTAATTTTCGATAAGGTGCGTGTCTGCGGCGACGAAGTGATTTTCTTTAACAATACACAGATGGCGGTTTACAGTATGCGCGGTTTCTGCCGTTTCAGCGAAACGCTGGATGAAGGGGAAATCTCCGATGTCCTGAAAACGGCTGCCAACCGCTATTTTGTCGTGACGGATATGAAAGCGGAAATTATAAAACTCACCTGAACGCAGGTTTTCTCTCCGGCTGTTTTGAAAAATCTGCTGATTTGTCTTGCGTCTCTGGCTGCGTAATTATTTCTTTGCAAACTGCCCTATACGTCTTACCTATCTGTTTCCGCATACTTAATTCAGGAGGATGCTTTTTGAACTGGTTTACGATTGCTATTTTAATTTTCTGGCTTCTGATTGTGCTGATTTCCTGGCACAGGGGATTTGTGAAAACGGTTTTTTCTATGTTTTTCCTCCTGCTTGTCATTTTCGGCACGGTTTTTCTTACGCCCTATGCGAAAAAAATGCTGACAGGATCGGAAAGCATCACCGCTTATGTCGAGCAGCAGAGCGAGAACTATATCACGAAGAAAGCGGACGAGATGGAGAGCGGCAGCGGGACTTCTTACGCCTGGCTGGGCTTTCTGCCCCTGCCGGACACGATGAAAGAAGCGCTGAGCTCGGGAAACAATACGATTCTCGGGGAACTTTTGAAGTCTGACACGGTAAAGACTTATCTCGCCGAGAAAATGACGGCCGGCATCCTGAATGCTGCGGCTGTTATTGTCTCCATCCTGATTTCAATTATCGTGTTTGCGATTCTGGAATTCCTCCTGAACCGTCTTGCGAACCTTCCGGTTCTGGGGGCAGTAAATAAATTTTTGGGATTCCTGCTGGGATTCGCGAAGGGACTCATTTTCATCTGGATCCTCTTTATCATCATCGGCCTCATAAAGGCCACGCCCGTCGGGCAGACGCTGACGGATCAGATCAGCGGAAGTCCGCTGCTTAGCTGGGTCAATACGAATAACCTGCTTTATAAGTATGGAAGTTCACTTTTGCACCTGTAGATTAAAAAATAACGGAACGGCTTTACCGCACAATAAAAATGCAGCTGTCAGAATTAATTTGGTGTCCTGCCCGGAAGCAGAATATCAAATTAACCCCGGCAGCTGTATTTGTCTTTTATTATACGAGAATTTATTTGCCTGATGAAGCTTTGCATTGAGCCTCGGAAAACGGTTCAAGGAACATCCCTCAGAAGGCACGCAGCCGGCTGCGGAGACGGCGGCCAAAGATGAGGAACAGCCGGAAACGGCAGGGGACAGCTGGATATCATACGATCTCTGGATCGCCGGCGTACAGGTGACAAGTCTGAACATGAACGATATTTTAGCGGATAATGATATGCCCGGGAGCAATACCGGAAAAGCGACCTATGATCCGACAAACAAAGTACTGACGCTTGACAATGTCAATATAAGCGCGGGTTCCAAAGACTATATGCTGAGCATCAGTGTCCATGATTTTGACAACGGAATGAATCTGGTAAGTGAAACGTTTACATCTTATTCGGCGATTTATTCTAAGATTCCTGACCTGACGATCAGGCTTTCCGGGAAAAATTCTATAGCCTGCACAGGGACGGATGCAGCCGCGGACTATCAGGCAATCGCCAGTGCGCCGGGAGATTCCTATTCGGTTGAGCCGAAGGATGCGCAGAATCCGGCTTTCCTTGAGATAACGGCAGGAACGGGCCTCTGTTGCGGCGGTAAGCTTTCTGTCAGTGATTTAACCATAACAGATACTGTTACGGACGGCATTACCTATCCCGGATACCATGGCTGCTTTTCGGCGGAAGGAGATTTAACCGTTGAAAAATGCACATTAAAGGAAAAAACACAGACCGAAGTAAGGACATACGCCTTATATTCATTAAATGGAACGACAGACTTTACTGACAGCACGCTGACTGCAAGTAAGGACGGAACTGCGGACGGCGATGATATTTATCTGGAGGGTTTCGCTTCAGATAATGAGACGGACGGAGCTGTGACTCTTACCGGAAGTACGGTAACAGCGAACAGCCTGCTTTACGGCATGCGCGGATATGCGAGTAGGATTGATAACAGCAGTATTACCTGGAAGGACTGTGACTGCCAGGGTTACGGCTGTATCATGGGTGTCAGCGTGGACATCCGAAACGGCAGTATCCTGAACCTGACTTCCGAAGGCTCAGGCTCCATTTTTTCAGGAGGCGGCCGGCTTTTGATCCAGGGCGAAAAGACAAGCGTTACAGTGAATACCATAAACTCGGACGGCATTGTTTTCCAGTAGTCAGCTTATGGTTCCACCGGGAGTGCGGAGGGCATCCGGATCATAGACGGAGCGACGGTAGACGTAACCGCTCTTAATGGAATTGTTTCCGCTGCGGATGTCAGCATTGATGCGGCTGACGTTACATTGCATGATGCCCCTGCAGTCTGCGGAATTAAAGCCCAGACCGGAACGGTCAGCATTAAAAACTCGGATGTCACGCTGACGGCAACAGGTCAGGGCGATGAGGAAACACCTGGCGCAGGTATCTTTGCAGGAAATATAGTCCTGAGCGGCGAGACAAACAACGTAAAGGTTACAGCATCCGAAAATACATTATATGCTGCGAAATATCTGGATGGCCCTGACGGCGGAGGAAAAATTTCTGTCAGCGGCGGGCTTGTGACACTTGCTACGGGTGAGGGCGGCGGATATGCAGTCAACTCGACTGCGGCACCGGAAATCAGCGGCGGCAAGGTTGCGATCGATCAGGGAGCTTCACCGAAAGCTTCCCTTTTTGCCATTAATCCCAGCCTGACGAATACGGAAACGGTAACGCGCGGAAATGCGGATTTTACAGGTACCTACATCACAATTGAGCCGAAGGGGCAGAATGTGCTAAGATAAATACAAGCGAATATGTTTCTTGATTCCTGTCGATAATCTGAGCGAAAGGAGGCCGGAGCGTGGCAAGAAAAGACCAGACGAAGATAACCGCCTTGTATGAACGTCTTTCACGAGACGACGAACTTCAAGGCGAATCGAACTCCATATCAAACCAGAAGAAATATCTCGAAGACTATGCCCGTCAATGCGGACTGCGTAATATTTCGCACTTTACTGACGACGGTTACACAGGAACAAACTTCAATCGCCCCGGCTTCTCCGCGCTTATTAAGGAAGTCGAAGCCGGTCATGTGGACTGAATCGTGACGAAGGACATGAGCAGGTTCGGACGTAACTATCTGCAAGTCGGCTTCTACACTGAAATCATGTTCCCCGACAAGGGTGTCCGTTTCATCGCCATCAACAACAATGTTGACAGCGCCAAGCCCGGAGACAACGACTTCACTCCGTTCTTGAATATCATGAACGAGTGGTACGCCAAGGACACCAGCAACAAAATCAAGGCTGTCTTCAAAGCGAGGATGCGGGACGGCAAACGATGCAGCGGTTCGATTCCCTACGGCTACAAGAGACTGCCGGACGACAAGCAAACGCTCATTGTTGACGATGAAGCCGCCGATGTTGTCCGCCGCATCTTCAATATGGCGGCAAGCGGCGTTTCTATGACGGAGATTGCCGAGACGCTTGAAAGAGACCAAGTGTTGATACCATCTGCCTATCAGGAAAAGGTTTGCCCTTCATCGGCGCGTGTTCATTCCTATCACGCCCCATTCCTCTGGACGAACATGACAATCAAATACATCTTAGACCGACAGGAATACATCGGTCATACCGTGTTGGGCAAGACCATCTGTGAGAACTTTAAAACGAAGAAACGCCGCGCCGCGACTCCTGACGAGCTGATGTTCTTCCCGAACACCCATGAGGCGATCATCGACCAGGACACATGGGACAAGGCTCAACGGCTCAGAAAACGAAACCCGAAGAAGCTGCCAAACGGCACATTTTCCCACCGTTTGTCCGGACTTATCTTCTGTGCGGACTGTGGAGCGCGGCTTGGCTATTCCAGCCCGGAGGCGAAACACAACAGCAAGGACTATGATTCAAACTCATCCTTCCAATGCAGCCACTACAAAAGCCGATATGAACAATGTACCTCCCACTTCATCAAAGCATCGGTATTGGAAGCAGCTATACTCAGCGCGGTTCAGAAGGTATCCGAATATGCGCTTGAGAATCAGGACGCTTTCATCGAAGAACTGAAAACTCAATGGCAGACACAGGAAACGCAGGCTTCAACCGATGATAAGAAAGAACTCTATGCCGCCGAAAAGAGAATGTCCGAGCTGGATGTGTTAATCCGTGGACTTTATGAGAGCAATATGTCCGGCAAGCTCCCCGACCGTCAATATACTCGCCTTATGGCTCAGTATGACGCGGAGCAGACTACGCTTGAAAAACGTATTGCCGAGCTGCAATCTTCCATGGAAGTAAACGCTCCCAAAGAAGTGAACATGAACCGCTTTCTCACCTTGGTCAAACGGTATCGGAACATCACCGAGCTTACCGATTCCATGCTCTATGAGTTTATCGAAAAGGTTGTGGTTCACGCACCGACAGGTGGACGAACAGCTTACCGCAACCAACAACTTGACATCTACTTCAACTTCATCGGTAACTACCTCCCTCCGGCACATGAAGACACAGAGGAAGAACGCATCGCCGAGATCGACGCGCAGATGCTTGCTAAGAAGAAAATCAAGAACCAGCACGCCCGTGAACGGAAACAGGATGAAATCGAGGCTTTGAGAGAGGCGGCGGCATCAGACCCGGAAGCGGCAGCTCAGTATGAAGAATATCTGCAACGTCACCGCGAATCCGGCAAGCGTCACCGTGAAAAGCTCAAGGCGCTGAAAGAAGCTGACCCCGAATATATCAGTCAGCTTGAGGATAAGGAACGGGCAAAGGTCGAGAAGCAGTTGGAGCTTGACGAAAAGCACCGTCAGCGCCAGTTGAAAAAGATAAAAGAAACCAGAGCCGAGCTTGTCAATCGAGCCAAGACCGACCCCGCAGCTGCTGAGGAGTTGGCGGCACTAAGAGCAAAGGAGGCAGCCGCGAGGGCGCGTAAAAAGGCAGAACAGGAACAACGCATGGCAGAAGACCCGGAATACGCCGAGATGATTCGGCAACGGAACGCGGAGTACAACCGCCGGCAGAATGAGCGAAGAAAAGCGGCAAGGCAGGAGCTTATTGAGAATGCTGAAAGCGACCCGGAAGCCGCTGAAAAGTTGGAGGCTTACAGGTCATATATGGTCGAAGCGCAGAAAAAGCATATGAAGAAAATGTACGATGAAGCCGCAAACGGCGACCCGGAAGCAATCATGAAAAAGGAACAGTTCCTACAAGGCAGACGCGATTATTACAACAAAAAGAAAAATGAATCGGAGGTATCATCATGCGCGGTTTGAAAGAGCGTATCCACGAAAACGGCATCGACTACATTCTGTGCGGCGATTACTATATCCCGGAAATCTCAATCCCGAAACAGGATCGACCTATCGGGCATTACGGACGATTGAGAAAGGCGTACCTCAAAGAGTACAGACCTGTTCTTTATCAGGCGTATTTGTCCCAAGACAAGCTCTACGACCACCTTGCCGATGTAAACACACAGGCGACGGAACGCATGGAGCGCCTTATGGAACAAATGCTCCGTGAATGGGGCATAGACGAGGACTTAAAGGCGGCAGACCAAATGGGCTGGGTAGGGATAATGAACAACGCCCGCTGCTCTGCCGATGAAATTATTCGGCGTGAGCTGATTTACAGTTAAGGAGGGCTTGACCGTGTTCTTTGTGAAGCTGCTTCTAAAAATCGTTCTCTTTCCCGTCATGCTGACGGTCATGCTCATCGAGTGGATCGGCGTCTTCCTCACGAGTTTCGGAGGCGCTATCCTCTACATACTGTCGGGCATCGTCTTCCTCATCACTTTAGCGGCATGGATTGTCCTCCATGAGCCGTTGACGGAGGTCATCAAGTATATGGGACTGAGCTTCGGTGTCTTCCTTGTGAGCGTGATTGCCGACTGGCTAGTGGAGAAAATCGGCTGTCTGTCCAGCGTTATGAAGCGGTTTATGGTGAGCTGACGGAAACACGGTCAAGAGCCGGAAAAAGTGAATATTTCCATTTAGGAGAGCGTCGGACGAGGTTATGTATCGCCCGGCGCTTTTCTATCGGAAAATCGCCGATTTTCCCAAGTCAAGAGCCGGAGAAAACACCCGAAAAAAGCCCTATTGCGTTACAGGGACGCGGAAAGGATAGAAAATGAGAACAGGACTTCACAAGCGAGACAAGACCACCGAAATCTACTTCGACGAGGCAAGCCCGGCCGTCGAGATACGCATCCACAACACCGACCTCAAAAAGAGACTGACTGCCTATGCGGATAAGTTTCCCGACCTTTGCAAGCTGACCGACGAGGACGAGGAGACAGGCTGCAAGAGCTTTGTTATCGCCAAGCGCCGCTTCTCCGTCCGGCTGACCTCGCCGTACAGTGAGGAACGGAGACAGGCGGCAAGCGTGGTGGTAAAGAAGCAAGGCGTAATAAATAACAGATGTATGAGATAGGTCTTTGGCGGCACTCACGCTGATGAAGAGTGATAAGGTTATCGAGGTTGGCAAAATAGGTGCCAATAGCCGCTTGTTCCTGAATGTTTTTGGGTATGGAAAACTCTGTTTTTGATACAAGTTTCCAGTCTGCTCTTGGCATCTTTGTTCCGGTTGATCGGTTTGCAACTTCATCAAACTGGCGGCTCTGAATTAGCCTGTAAAGAAATCCACTATCTGAATTTTGAGGTTGTAAAACCCAAAAATCACCGACAGCAAGTCCAGAAAACATAGGTAAAAGCCAGTTTTGAAGATATGGACGCAGCTTTCCGTATAACACATCGCCTTGATGAAACTCTATACCAGACTTCTTGCTTACTTTAGAATATGCATCTTTGTTCAGGCGTCCAGTTCCAGAGATTATATCTTCATATTCCACTCGTGGAAGATCGCTCACTGAACTGATTGAAGACGCTCTGCTTGCTATATCCTCGAACTTACGCTGTTCCCAAGCAAAAAAGCTCTCATAGGAACGGTAACATTGCCGGGGCGAATAATCCCTTAGTTTACTAAGGGCGCACTGCTATACCTGCCTGACGGCAGTATGTGCGTCCTGCGGAGCTGACACACTCATGTTTTGAAAAACAGAGTGTCTTGCGTCGCGTTGCTCCGTCCAAGAGGGCTGCACCCTCTTGCGCCGCTGTGCGGCTATCTCTTGCGAACTTGACATCGGCAGACGGTCTTGACAGACCATCAGCCGATGTCAAGTGTTCTGGACAAACTGAGATTATAGTGAAAGCTCCGACTTCTGATTTGAAAGTCGGAGTTTTCTGTTTTTACTGTTGTCGGTTTGATTTCTGATTCTGGTAGAGCGGATTTGTGAGAATCTCGGCATTCTTCCCGAAGAAAACATTACCGGCTTCTGTATCACCTTTCAGATAGTACATGAACCAAGCGGTCATATAAGCATCCGCACCGCGAAGCATATCGCCGTGGTCTTTGCCTGTCAGGCGCGCGGTAACCTTGTCTGTTATGTCGGGAATGGTATCATAGCATTCCTCCAACCACCAAAGCGGGCAAATGCCCTGTGCACTGCCTTCCGGCAAGGTTGCGGAATACTCGGTCATATTTCCCGCATCCGCAAACCCGGTTCCTGCTACCATGAAGATTGGTATGTTGATTTCCGAAGGGGCGATGCTCCAGCCTTCACCGGATTTGTTCAATCCATCCGCGTGATAACGTGAGGTTGCACTTGCCGTAAAAATGGCTTTGTACAGATTTCCGTTTTCCTGCTCCGTTACCGCGTTAATGGCTCCGACACCGCCCTGAGAATGACCGCCGATACCGATATTTGCCGTGTCAATCTTCCCGTAGAAATCGCTGTTCTTATCCACATTTAACCCAAGCATATAGTCAAGCGTTGCGGCGGAAGAAGCGCCCGTGCGGGAGTTTTCGTCCTCATTGCCCACTACAATAAATCCCCATGACGCGAGATGCTTGAACACTTCTTTATACTGCGATGCCTTGATTCCGGTTCCGTTCGCCATGACAACAAGAGGATAAGTTTCATTTCCGTTTTTCATATCGGCAGGATACCAGACTTCATACTTTTTGTATGTATCGGTACCGGCATCAAATTCCGCATATGATACTTCATATGAGCCGAGCGGTGTGTATTTCTTTTCAATTTCGCCCTGCGGCTCGGCGTATTTGTAGTAGTTCTCATTCTTGTAATTCGCAATGCCAAGCAATGCCGCACATCCACCGACCGTCATAATAATAACCGCCAATATAACGATTCCAGTCACTTTCAAAACCTTCTTCACCAGTTCTTTCCTTTCATTTTGCCATGTAAGTGTCGAGATATTCTTCCACTGTCTGCATATATTTGAGATACAGACTGTCGTCGTTCTGAAGTGCGTGTCCCGAATGCGGGAGTTCGATATAAGTGTGCGTTACCTTGTTATCTTCCAATGCTTTAACCAAATGCTTTACGGAATCAAACGGGCAGACTTTATCGTAAACGCCATAGGCACATACAGTGGGAACAGAGTTTTCCGTCACCCACATATAACCCGAAATCGGCTTTATCGCGTCCTCGTAAGCATCGGTGCCGAGCATATCGGTTGTAATTTCAGTTCCCGCCATAGTACCAAACAGTCCTGCGGCGGCTTCGGGACTTTTATCAAGTCCGTATATCGACCAATCCGCCGGATAGAAGCTCGACGGACCCACCGCCTCAAAGAGCATCTTTACAGGAATTGGGCTGTCTGCGGCGTCGCGATAAGCGTACAGCATTGCAAGCGTACCGCCCGCAGAACCACCGGAGATTGCCATACGGTCAAGCTTGTATCCCAGCTTTTCCGCTTCCGCGACAACTGCCGGAATGCTGCTCTTAATCTCCATCGACTGTGAATACACGCTTGCGTCGGGATGGGCATCATCGCGGAGCGTGTAATTGATACCGACAGCAACATAACCTTTGGCGCAAAGCCACTGCAGCATTGCCTTATCATCGGATTTGTCCCCGGTTGTAAAACCTCCAGCATGAATATAAACCACTAAGCCGTATGTTTCTTTTGTGTTATCCGCCGGAACATAAATATCGAATTTGTTTGCTTCTTTATCGCCATAAGCGATGTCAGTGTATGCCGTGCCGATTTTATCGCTCCACTCCACAGAGTATTTCTTGAACTCCGGTGACTTATATGAAACCTTGATAATCATCGAAGCAATGAATACGACAATGAATGCCGCAATACACAGAAAAACGAACAATCCTGTTTTTCTCCCTTTCACATTTGCTTGACTCATAAGAAGTTACCTCCGAACAGCGTTCCGCCGACCATAAGATTAATCACTGCCCTGACCCCAAGCCGTCCGAGAACTGCCGCGATGAGGATGACGACTACCAGTATAATGATTCGTTTTTTAGTCCACATTATTTTTCTCCGTTTCTCTTGACTTTTCTGTGTGTATGCGATATAATGGTGATACACTTGTTTCGACGAAACAATTATATCACCGAGCTATACTGCCGTCAAGAGGGGGAACGAAAATGAAACAAACAGCCAAAAATGTATCACCGATGAGCAATGAAGGAAGAAATACCTATGTCGTTGAACATATAACCGATACTATCCTTACTCTCTTGAAAGAAAAGCCGCTGACGGACATTTCCATCAGCGAGTTGTGCGATAAGGCGGGTGTGGGACGCGTATCCTTTTACCGTAATTACGAAAGCAAAGAAGATATTATCAGGAACAAAACCGAGCAGATATTTCACGATTGGGTGAGCAGTTGCGAGATAAAGGATGATATTCCACTGAGTCAAAAACTAAAAGACCTTTTCGGTCATTTTGAAAAGAACCGCGATTTCTACAAGCTGCTCAGCGACAGAGGCTTGATATACATTTTCAAGGATATTTTTATGGATGATTACGGAGCAAAACCCGAGGATGAAATGTTCATGGCTTACACCAAAGCGTACTTTGCCAGCGTACTATACGGCTGGATTGAGGTTTGGTTTATGAGAGGAATGCGTGATTCAGCAGAGGATATTGCAGCGTTGTTTCAAAGTCAGGGGCTGTGATTGCTTATAGATACTCCCAATTTGTCGCACTACCCCAAACTTCATACCGCGAAATCAGCCCGTTTACTTCACCGAGTAGACGGGCTTTTTTCATACCCGGACGCGCCTTGCGTTCGGGATTTTTCATTTCAAGGAGGTGTTGCCCATGAATCCGAAAACCGAAAAACTCAGAGAGGAGCGTGCGAGCAATGAACTAAAAATCGAGAAGTATCAAGCGAAGCTCGACCAGACCAACCACCAGCTTCAACGCGCGGAAAACCGAAAGAAGTATCTCTCTAAGGGGGAACGCAGCAAGCGGACGCATCATCTGTGCAATCTCGCCGGGGCGCTGGAACACTACTTCCCCATGACAAAACAGATGGACGGCGTTGACGCCATGCTTGTCATGGAGAAGCTTTCCGAACTGCCGGAGGTACAGCGGCTTTTCGCAAGCTGGCATCCGAAGAACCCGCAGAACGGAGGTGAACCGCCATCGCCCTCTACCACTTCCATGTGACCCAAATCAAACGCAGCAAAGGTAATTCCGCCGTTGCCGCCGCAGCCTATCGAGCCGGAGAAAACCTGTTCAGCGATTACTACGGAGAACACAACGACTACACCTACAAGGGCGGCGTGAAGTACACGGAAATCATGCTGCCGGACTTCGTGCCGGACGAATACCGTGACAGACAAACGCTCTGGAACGCCGTTGAAAAGGTGGAGAAGCACCCGGACGCCCAGCTCGCATACAGCTTCGACATCACGCTGCAAAACGAGCTGACCGAGGAAGAAAACCTTTCGCTTGCAAGAGAGTTTCTCCAAAAGCATTTCGTCAGTCGCGGCATGATCGTGGACTTCGCCATGCACGACCCAGACCGTGGAGAAGGAATCCCGAATCCCCATTTTCACTTCCTCTGTCCCATTCGCCCTATGGAGGAAAACGGCAGATGGGGCGTGAAGCAACATCGCGTCTATGAACTTGACGAGGGCGGCAACCGCATCCGCGACGCGGACGGCAAGGAGATATTCAACGCCGTCCCCACTACCGATTGGGGCAAGCCGGAGACGCTGGACTTCTGGCGTGAGCAATGGGCGGTAATGGTCAACGCCAAGTTTGAAGAAAAAGGTCTCGACTGCCGTATCGACCACCGCACACTTGAAGCACAGGGACTTGACGAGCTGCCCACCGTTCATGAAGGCCCGACTGTCCGGGCGATGGAGAAGAAAGGCATTCGCACCGAAAAGGGCGACATGAACAGGCTCATCAAGGCAACTAACGCCATCACCCGCAGGCTCAAGGCGGCAATCGCCGCTATCCGTGAAAAGCTCACCGAGCTTCGCGCCGAAGCCAAGGAAGAAAAAGCGCCAACCGTCATGGATGTTCTATCCGAGTATTACGGCGAGAGGAACGCCGTTGCCAACACCTTCGCCTACGGCAGAGACAAAGCAAAGGTGGGCAATCTCAAAAAGCTCAGTAACCAGCGCAACTATCTTCTGAGCAAGGGCATTGTCACCGTCGATGACTTTGACGCTTATCTGTCCTCCATCGAACACAAGCAGCACACCATGAACGACGCAATGCGGAAGAAAGCGACCCGCATCACGGAGCTTAACGAGCTTATCCGTCAGGCAGACAACTACGAGCGTTACCAACCCGTCAGCGATGAGCTGAGCAAAATCAAGTGGAAGGGCAAACGCGAGAATTACCAGCGGGAGCATGACAGCGACTTGACCATGTTCTATATGGCGCGGCGGGTACTCAAAGAAAATCTCACCGCTGACGGCAAGATACCGAGGAAGTCATGGCAGTCAGAGCGTGACCGACTGCAAGCCGAGTATGCCGCCGACAAGGACGAATACGGCAAGCTGTGGGACGACCTCAAGGAGCTTCGCCCCATCTCGCAAATTGTCTACGAGCGCCAACACAAGCAGGAACGTGAACAAACCAAAACGCGCGCCCATGAGCGCGACTGAGAAAGGAATCATTATGAACAACAACGCAAAAATGAGAACCATCAACCCCAGCGTCTTCGTTTCCAAGTATGGAATCATTCGAGCCACTGACGATATGTTGTTCGTCGGCGTCGATGTCGCAAGAGCGTTCGGCTACGGCAAAAGCAACGCTATGATAAACTGTCCTCTTGCCCGTAAGCATCGACTGGAGGTTTGGGAAGACAACAAACTCAAAACTGTCGTGACCGCCACCTTCATCACTCTGTATGACTGTATGCAGCTCTACCATTTCAGCAAGCTCGACAAGGAGGACAGGGACGCAGTAAAAGAGTTTATCTTTGATGAAATCGTCCCGACCTTGAGTGAGGCGCAAAAGGGCTATCTCTCATTCCGGAAAAAGGCTGTCGGTAAAGTTCCTGTCGCACAGACGAAGAATGAAGCCGACAATGAAATCACCCGGCTCTATGATGCTCTTGGCGAATGTAAGTGGAAGCTGAAACTCGCCGAAGAAAGAAATATCGCCATCGCCGAAAGACTGCATGAGGTGATGGACTGCTGTCAGCGGAATTGCGGCAGACTGCACACCAAATACTGCAACCACGCCTAAGCTACCATGAGTGTGTTTGATGCAGTCAAGCGGTCAGTCACCACAAGGCAAGCCGCAGAGCTATACGGCTACAAGCCCGACAGAGCCGGAAAGATATGCTGTCCGTTCCATTCCGACAAGCACCCCAGCATGAAGGTCGATGACCGCTACTATTGTTTTGGCTGTCAGGCAACCGGCGACGTGATAGACTTCACCGCGAAGCTGTTCTCACTCACACCGATGGAAGCGGCGAACAAGCTGGCGGCAGACTTCGGTATCACCGGCTACGGTAAAGGTCACGACCCGCCCAAGAAACCGCCTGACAAGAAGAAACAATCGGACGATGAAGCTCATTGCTTTCGCGTCCTGTGCGATTACTTCCACCTGCTCCGGCGATGGAAAACAGAATACGCCCCGACGATGGAGGATGCCGACTGGCATCCTCTTTTCGTTGAGGCGCTTCAAAAGTACGATTTCATAGAATATCTGCTGGATATTCTCACCTTTGGCGACGAGCCGGAACGGGCTTCGCTGCTGACCGAATACAGAGAGGAAGTGAACAGGATTGAACGACGAATCACAGACTACGCAGAGCATTGACGCCATTCGCGGCAGTCTGGAAACCACCGACAAGGGCGGCGTCCGGCAGAACATCCGCAACTGCGTGACCGTGTTTCAGAATGACCCGCTGCTGCAAGGCGCAATCCGTCACAACATTCTGACCGGGATGCAGGACATCGTGAAGCCCCTCGGTTGGAACAGGGAGAGCGCCAATCTGACCGACACCGATATGAATTATCTGATGCTTTACCTTGAGGACAACTACGGCCTGACAAATGAGAAGAAGATACTGTCCGCTATTAAAATCGTCGCCAATGAAAATAAGTATCATCCTATCCGCGACTATCTCAATTCTCTTGAATGGGACGGACAGGAACGCATCCGTTATGCCCTGAACAAATACCTCGGAGCCGACGCCGACGACTACACTTACGAAGCCTTAAAGCTGTTCATGCTCGGAGCAATCAACCGCGCGTTCAACCCCGGCTGTAAGTTTGAGTTCATGTTATGCCTTGTTGGAGGTCAGGGCGCGGGCAAATCCACGTTCTTTCGCCTGCTGGCACTCCGTGACGAATGGTTCTCCGACGATATACGCAAGCTCGACGATGAGAACGTCTATCGCAAGCTGCAAGGGCATTGGATCATAGAAATGTCGGAGATGATAGCAACGGCGAGCGCCAAGAGCATTGAAGAAATCAAATCGTTTCTCAGCCGACAGAAGGAAACCTACAAAGTTCCCTATGAAACGCACCCGGAGGACAGACCCCGACAATGCGTGTTCGGCGGCACATCCAACTCTCTTGATTTTCTCCCTCTGGACAGGACAGGCAACCGACGCTTTATCCCCGTGATGATTCACGCCGAGAACGCCGCCGTTCACATTCTGGACGATGAACATGAAGCGAGAGAGTATATCGTCCAGATGTGGGCGGAGGCGATGAGAATCTACCGCAGCAGCGACCACAAGCTCAAGTTCGACGCCGCCACACAGAAATATATGGAGGAACTGCAACGCGACTTCATGCCGGAGGACAGCAAGGCGGGCATTATCCAATCTTTCCTTGACGAGTACACCGGACAATACGTCTGCTCCATCCTGTTATTCCGAGAAGCCCTAAAGAAGACGTTCGATGAGCCGAAGTCATGGGAGCTTCGCGATATATGCGACATCATGAACAACAGCATTGAGGGCTGGACGGAAGCGCCGCAACACCGTTTCCCGCAGTACGGGCGACAACGGGCATGGCAGCGTGTCAACAGGAACGTGTCAACGGAGGCTGGATTTACGGAAGTGACGGAACAGTTGGAGCTTCCCGAAGGATGGTAAAAGCGTTACCGTTGACGCTTCGTTGACGGGTTCGCTGACAACTCCGTTGACGCGAAAACCCCGTATTTTCAAGGTCTTCACCCTCTTGTCAACAATGTCAACAAAGAAATCAAAGAAAAAGAAATAGTAAAAAAGAAGGAGACTGACGATAGGTTTCAAAGTGTTTCGAGGCTCGTTGACAAAGTTCGTTGACAGCTTCATTCCCTCCCTGTCAGGCTCTCCCGTAAAGAAAGAAGCGAGGTACAAACTGTACCCCGCTTGCTTGTTATTTACGTGACGGCTTCACGTTCACGTCCGGCTTGATGCTGCCATCAATCTTTCCATGCTCATTCTCAAACGCCTGTATGCTTTCTCTTATGAGAACAAGAATGTGACTGTTCACCGAGCGCCCTTCATAGTCGGCAACGAAGCCGAGCTTTTCAAGCATTTCTTCCTCAATGCGGATAGACACGCTCTTGATCGCCATTGTACCACCTCAGTTCGGATATACTGTGTGTTTATTTTAGATGGATTATGTAGTACAATGTCAGAAGCAGATATACGGTATATCTACACTATTTGAGGAAGTGGGACTATGGAGAGAGCATACTTCGTTAAGTATCCGAGAGTGATCGAACGCCTGACAAGACCGCACTTGATAAGCGATGAAAGACCCTATGAAATAGTTAAGGTCATCACGCTGGCGGCGATTGACTATGAGAACTTCGTCACCGACATGGAGGCGGACAGGCAGTTTATTGAGGACGCCGCCGAGCTGTGCGCCGAGGGCGAAGTCATGAAATGTCTGCTTGTCAGACGCAGAGGAAAGCGTGATGGCGTTCTCGTCGTCCCAGGATACAAGTCATACGTCAAGTGGGCGGCATACGTCGCCGAGCTTGAGTAACCACAACTGAATAGGCAGAAAGAAACCGTCGGACAGCTCCGGCGGTTTTTCTTTGCCCAAAATCAAGGAGGTGTTATGGAAGAAGCAAAAATCGAAGCAAAGCAACAGCACCCGCAGCCGGACGGCAGCTTCACGATGAGGCTGGGTAATACCACCTATCTCATTGGCATGCACTTCAAAAAAGACGAAAAAGAGACTGTCACCGATAAAATCAAGCGCCTCATGCGGAAAGAAATCAAGACAAACAGCCCGTGAGAAAAATGTTTACAAATTTCTTCGATATTTATCTCAAAAACACTTGCCCCAAAGATTCAATACCCTTTGAGGAAGCTGATATTATTGTTCTGCATTCAGCACTGGATTATGGTAAAGCGCTGGATATTAACATGCGGAAGCGTGACAACAGGGCCAATCTGGATCTCTGGCATGTTAACGGGACATCGGCACAGAAGTTTATTGTCGTAAAGAATACGAACGGAACTTACAGCTTTGCGGCATACTGCAGCGGCCGTTATCTGGATGTGGAGAATGGCGTTTATCAGAGAGGGCAGAATGTCCGCCAGTATGACGCAAACGGAACCGGGTCACAGTCCTGGGTGCCGGTAGCGAACAGTGACGGGTCAGTATCTTTCAGATGCGCAATGGATTCAAAATACATGCTGGATGTCAGGGGAGGCAGTACTGCTGATAACACAAATATTCAAATCTGGACAGACAACGGAAAGCCGTCGCAGAAGTTCAAGGTCGAAGTCGTCGGTAAGGTTCCGTACAAGACCGGTAAGTATCATATTAAGAGCGCAGTCGGTTCAGACATGATGCTGGATGTTAACAAGACCTCAACAGCTGACGGTACGGAAATAGTAATCTACAGTAAAGGCAATACGCCGTCGCAGGAATTCCGCCTTATGTACGGCGCGGAAGGTTCTTACCGGCTTATTACTTTCTGCGGCAAGGCAGTGGACGTTAAAAACGCAGGCGCCGAAGAAACGACGAAGATTCAGCAGCATACAGCCAACTATACGAAAGCGCAGAACTGGTTTATCAAAGATGCCGGAGATGACACTGTGAATCTTGTGTCTGAAGCGAACGGGCTCTGCATGGATGTCGACAATGCAAAAACCGCTGACGGTACAGATGTCTGGTGCTACAGAAATGACAACACCAAAGCCGTAAAGTGGATTATCTATTAGGATAAACCCGGGAATCGATTCCGGGACTGCGAATGGAACGGAATAAATGCTGCAGGATCATAACAGGATCATGATAACGCTTTTGTTTTTAGAAAAAAGTAAACGGAAGTAAAGAGCCGCCTTTTCGGAGAAAAATCTTCGGAACGGCGGCTTTTTCTATAGCAGTGTCCGGCCGGCATGAAGCTAAGCGGGATATTTGGGAGGGCCCCGATACAGCGGAATATAGCTCTTTTGAAAGACCGGAAAAGGTGCAGCAGCTGAAAATATGTTTTAAAAAATGAAATTATACAAGATATAGGAGGCCTCCTGAAAAATTTTAAATTCATTTGAAAAAACACTTGCCAAAAGGTTTTATTTTTGATAGTATACTTTTCGCACCTCAGAAATGAGGAATTGATTTTCCGGCTCACCTAAATAAAAATAAATTTAGGCTTGACAAAAGAAAATCAAGGAGTTATTATAAGTAGGCTGTCGCTTGAGAGACAAAACAAAAACGGGCGCAGCACAGAACATTGATAA
>DCDB01000022.1 GCA_002316215.1 Lachnospiraceae bacterium UBA1066
GAAGCGCTGAAGAAAATATGCTGTGGAACCCCCGGGGCGGAAACCTGCCAGAATTGATTTTACCTACCTGTTACTGAATCCACGTCCCAGCCTTGATCTGCTCGACGATATCGGTATACTGCTTCTGGATATCCGATGAAACCAGACTTGAGAATGTTCCGACAGACAGGCATCCATTGCTTAAATCGCCCTTGATTGTCTTATTGCCGAAACTCTTGTTTGCGACATCTTCCATGCACTGCTTGACAAGAGCCGCATTATCCGTCACGACAGAGCAGATGATCAGCTTGTCGTCTGCGGAACCGAGGTCGCCGGGCTGTCCGATATCATAATGATCCGCGGAAGCCGCCATAGCTTCACGTGCGCCGGTATCCACGGCTGAGGCATCACCGAACATGACATCGACATTATAGGTCGAAATCATCGAAGCCGCGATTTCTTTGCCCTTTGCAGCATCACTGAAAGAGCCGGCATAAGCGGACTGTACCTGGATGCTCGGATTCACCTTCTGGGCTGCCTTCGTGTAGCATTCCAGCTTCGCTTTCGTCGTATCAAGTTCCATGCCGCCGATAAAACCGATCTGATTGGTCTTGCTCATAAGGCCGGCCAGAGCGCCTGCCATGTAGCCGATCTGGTTGGCATCCGGAAGGACGGAAGTAACATTATCCTTTTCAAGAGTACCGTTCAGCAGGCAGAAATCAATGTCCGGATAATCGTCGGAAACCTGGTTCACGGCATCCTGATACTGATTGCCGGGTGCGAAGATCAGCTGATATCCCTGATCCGCGTAATCCGTCAGAGCCGTTACGTAATCGGATACGGAAATATTGTCCGTATAGGTCGTTTCCCAGCCTTCTTCTTTCGCAGCATCGAGCATAGCCTGATAGCAGCTTGCGCCCCACCCGCCGTCAGAAACCGACGTATCGGAAATCATTGCGACCTTATAGCCTGAAGCCGCTGCCGAAGTCCCCGACGCCGCAGACGCTGTTGAAGATGAAGCCGCCTTGGATGCCGTGGATGATGTTGCTGCAGATGTTGCCTTAGATGCCGTCGCCGATGAAGCTGCTGAAGATGCCGCGGATGTTGCCGTTGATGCCGCAGCCTTTGAGGACGTCTTGGATGCCGTATCCTCTGTCGCCGATGCACAGCCCGCAAGAAGCGAAGCCGCGCAGATGCATGCCATTACCGCACTTGCAATTCTCTTTTTCATAACTCTCCTCCTATCGCTCTTCTCTGTAATATGGCTGCCCGTTTGCTTTCGGGCCTGCTTTTTTTATCCCCAGGAAAATCAGGGCCAGCAGCGTAAACACATAAGGTATCATCTGGAAAAGCTGATAAGGCGTTTCCGGAGACACCAGCTGCAGACGGATCTGCAGCGCATCGAAAAATCCGAAAAGGACACAGGCCCACATAACGCCGGACGGAAGCCATCTTCCGAAGATAACCGCCGACAGCGCGATAAAGCCGCGGCCCGCCACAATCCCTTCCGTATAGGTACTGGTGT
This sequence comes from Lachnospiraceae bacterium UBA1066, assembly GCA_002316215.1. Classification (GTDB taxonomy): domain Bacteria; phylum Bacillota; class Clostridia; order Lachnospirales; family Lachnospiraceae; genus Chordicoccus. The sequence goes on from DCDB01000022.1 coordinate 1,505, forward strand.
AGCAGAGCGTGAGGAATGCACCCCCGGCCCCTGCCAGCGCACCGCATAAGATGCACGCCAGATACTTTATCTTTATAACATTGATACCCATAGTCTCGGCCGCCTTCGGGAACTCCCCGACCGCCTTATAATTCAGGCCCTTCTGGGTTTTATTGAAGAAAATGGCAATCACCGGAACCAGCAGGAAGGTGATGTAAGAAAGCGGCGACTGATTGAAAATCACACCGATCAGCGGAATCTTTGAAAGTCCCGGAATCGCCAGCGTTCCCATGGAAACGCCCTGTACAAGCGTCGTCGTATCCGAAAAAGACAGCCGGTAAATGAAGCTCGCAAGAGCAGGCGCCAGTATGTTCGTGGCCATGCCGTAAACGACCTGATCCGCACAGAGCGTGACCGTGTTAAAAGCAAAAATCATGTTGACTGCTGTGCCTGCCGCCATTGCGGCAAGAATTCCAAGCCAGGCATTTCCCGTTCTGTAGCCGACCAGAAAGCCGATCAAAGCTCCGATGGCCATGAGACCGTCCAGACCGATATTGACGAGGCCCGCACGCTCCGAAAGAGTCTCAGCCAGCGCCACCAAAAGAAGAGGCGTAGCCATACGTATCGTCGCACCGAGAAGTTCTCTTAAAAAGTCATAGCTGAAAAATGCACTCATGCCGACGCCTCCTTTTCTTTTCCTTTTCCCGAACCGATTTTACTGAAAAGCTGCCGGATTTCGGGCTTGCGGATAAGAACCGTACCTGCCACGGCAAAGATAATAACCAGAGCCTGGATGATATCCACAACCGAAGTCGGAATCTTCATACCTGTCTGAAGCGAACTGGCTCCCTTCTGCATGATACCGAAAATAATAGCGACGGCCATGGCTCCGATCGGATTAAGCTGCGCAATCAGCGCGATGGCTACTCCGGTAAAACCAAAGCCCGAACCGAAGCCGCTCATCAGACGGTACTGCTTTCCGTGCAGTTCCACCGAGCCTCCGAGACCGGCAACCGCTCCCGAAATTATAAAAGAATAAAGTATCAGTCTTTTGACAGGAAATCCGGATATCCTCGATGCGACTTTGTTCATCCCGACAGCACGCAGCTGGAATCCAAAAGACGTGCGGTAAATGACATAAGCAAGAACAAACGCCAGGATAATTCCGAGGAAGACGCCCCAGTGTACCTTAAAATCCGTGGAAAAGCGCATAAGCTTCAATGAGTCGTCCACCTGCATCGTCTGCGGAGTACTGCCTTCACGTAAAAGATCCGTATAGACATACCCCATAAGATAGAGCGCGACATAGTTGAGCATGATACTGACGATCATCTCATTAAGTCCGCGCAGGATCTTCAGAAGTCCCGGGATTGCTCCCCAGATGCCGCCGACGGCAAGCCCTACGAGAAAGCTCAGAAGTACGCCGCCTAAGCCCGTCACCCCCGTCTTTTCACAGAAATACAGGCTGCCGATCGCGCCCATGATAAACTGTCCTTCACCGCCCAGATTGAAAACACCGCATTTATAAGCCACCGCCGCAGAAAGCGATGTGAAAATGAGAGGACACGAAAGAGTCAGGGTCTGGGCAAACTTCTGTGCGCTTCCGAAAGCACCGTTCAGCAGAAAGCCATACGCCTGTATCGGATTCTTTCCCAGGCACGCAATAAGGATGCCGCCGATGACGAAAGCAAGCAGGATCGATACAATCGGGATCAGTATCTTAATAAAAGTTTCCTTAAACTTCATTTCAGCCTCACTTTCCCGCCATAGCCAGCGAAATTTCATTTATCGGAGGATTTGCACCTGAATACTCTCCCATGATCTTCCCCTCAAACATCACGAGGATCCGGTCGGAAATCTTCAGGATTTCATCGAAATCCGCGCTGATGAGGAGAATCCCACAGCCTTTGTCACGTGCCTCTTCCATAGTGTCATGCACAAACTTTGCAGCTCCGATGTCCAGCCCTCTTGTCGGATGCACCGCGACTAAAAGATCCGGATTTCTGGAAAGTTCGCGTGCCAGGATAACCTTCTGCTGATTGCCGCCCGAAAGGTTCCGTACCTCCTGATCCACGGATGCACACCGGATATCGTTCTTTTTCTGGAGATCAAGCGCAAATCTGTGGATTTCCTTCTTCTTAAGATAAAATCCCCGGCCGGCGGAAAAACGTGCTGACTTTGTATCCTGAAGAATCAGATTTTCCGCAACAGACATGTTCCCGACAAGGCCCATCTTATTGCGGTCTTCCGGAATATGGGAAACATTGGCGGCGATGAAACCTATCGGCAGGAATTTCGAGACTTTAGAATTCTTAAGATCCACCTCTCCCTCATCCGGTTTTAAAACGCCGGTCGCAATCTGTGCCAGCTGCGACTGGCCGTTTCCGTCGATACCGGCAATTCCGACAATCTCACCGCGCCGGACCTTCAGGGAAATCTCACTGATACCGCTGTGCTTACTGTTTTTATTATAGGAAACCGACTTGAAATCCAGGACTGTGTCCTGATGCGATTCCGCCTTCTTATACTCCTCCTGCACCATTTTGTGCCCGATCATAAGGTCAGCCAGCTCCTCGCCATTCGTTTCCGAACGGTTCAGCGTCTTAACGGTACGCCCGGCACGCAGAATCGTGATGCGGTCGCTCACCTTGAGGACTTCACGCATTTTATGGGAAATGAAAATAACAGATTTATGTTCGGAGGTCAGCTTCCGCATGATCTTAAAAAGACCTTCTGCCTCGATGTCGGTCAGGGCGGCCGTCGGCTCATCCAGGATCAGAAGATCGGCTCCCCTGAAAAGAGCTTTCAGGATCTCCACTCTCTGCTGCGCGCCGACGGATATATCCGTAATATCCCTGTCAAGCTCGACTTCCAGCTCGTATTTATCCGAAAGCTCCAGAATTTCCTTTTTCAGCTTATCCTTCGGTATGAAAAGGCCCTTTTCACCGGTATGGCCGAGAATAATATTTTCAAAAACCGTCATAGCCTCCACCAGCATAAAATGCTGATGCACCATGCCGA
>DCDB01000292.1 GCA_002316215.1 Lachnospiraceae bacterium UBA1066
ATACCACTTCATGTCCGGCTGCAGCCGTTTTAGTTAAATCCTTCGTATTCCTTTTCATGTCCGATTGTTGTTTCTTCCTCATGTCCCGGAAATACACGGACATTTTCCGGAAGCGTTGTAAGAAGTTTTCTCAGGCTCTCCTGCATGGCAGGCTCCGAACCTGTGGGAAGATCCGTCCGACCGTAGCTTTCGTTGAAAAGCGTATCTCCCGAAAGGAGAATACCTTCATTTTTAAAATAGTAGCAGACGCTGCCGGCGGTATGTCCGGGCGTGCTGATTACCGTTATTTCAAACCCTGCAAGTTTTAGGACATCGCCCTCTTTTACCCATACGTCAGCATTAATCTGGTAGGAAGGTCCGTCTTCGGAGCAATTAAGAACCGGGTTCTCCAGCATTTCCTTCTCGCTCTCTCCGATGTAGAGCTTCACAGACGGGAAATATTTACGCAGCCCGTTCACGGCCAGAAAATGATCGAAATGCCCGTGCGTCAGGATGATGGCGACCGGAATGCCATGCATTTTTTCGATGGAACGCTCAATACGCTGTGCCTCGTCGCCGGGATCCACGATGATCAGTTCCTTTGTATCTTCATTTTGAATCAAATAACAATTTGTTGAAATCTGGCCCACAACCAGCTGCTGCATCCGAATATTCTCCTTCATTATAAGATCCCCCTTCGCATAAATTTTTTCATACAGCTTTTATATATACTTCTTACCCGGTTTTTCTTTCAATGTCCATGATGCTCCTGATCTTCTTGATTTCCTTGATCAGGCCGCCGAGCTCCTCTCTTGAATGTACATTGAAGCTCATTTCCAGAGTCGCAGTTCCCTGCTTGTTTGTCCGTACGTTCATCTGGCCGATGTCAATTTTACGTTCTGTGAAAATTCTCGAAATATCGACAAGCAGGCCGGTTCTGTTTTCGGCATAGACATTTATTTCCGCCGCATACGTCTCGCTGCCCTTTTCATCGTCCGGCACCTGCCATTCCGCTTCGATGAGCCGGCCGCGGTCCTCGTCGGACATATGCATGACGTTGACGCAGTCCGTCCGATGAACCGTGATTCCGCGGCCGCGCGTTACGAAGCCGACGATTTCGTCTCCCGGTATCGGGCTGCAGCATTTTGCAAAATGAACGGCCAGGTCATGCAGGCCTTTGACAACGATGCCGCCCCTGCTGTCTCTTCTTACAAGCGGCAGCTTTTCCTTATTCGAAGCGGCCGCCTCCATCACTTCCTGATCGGTCAGATTTCTCTGGTTATCCTTTTCGTACAGGTCGATGATTTTATTCATGACCTGGCCTTCTTTAAGTCCTCCGTGGCCGATAGCGGCCAGTACGGACTCCCAGTCGCGGAAACCATACTTCTGCATGACGCCGTCCATGTATTCCGGCTTCAGAAGTTCCGAAAGGGTATACCCCTTCTGCTTTGCATAAAGGCTCAGGAGTTCCTTTCCTTTTTCAAAATTATCGACCTTCAGTTCCTGCCGGAACCACTGGTTGATTTTATTTTTCGCCTGGGTGCTCTTGACGATCTTCAGCCAGTCGCGGCTGGGTCCTTTAGAATTCTGCGAGGTAATTATCTCGACACGGTCGCCGTTTTTTAGGACATATTCAATCGGTACAAGCTTTCCGTTGACGCGGGCTCCGATCATCTTATTGCCTACAGCCGAATGGACACTGTAGGCAAAATCGACGGTGCAGGAACCGTTCGGCAGGGATTTCACGTCCCCTGCCGGCGAGAAGCAATAGACATTCTCGGCGAACAAATCCAGATCCGATTTAAGGAGCGACAGGAATTCCCGGTTGTCGGACATATCCTGCTGCCACTCGAGAATCTGGCGAAGCCAGGAAAGCTTGGCCTCTTCCTGGTTACCGGTCACTTTCATGCCATTGGATACTTCTTTGTACTTCCAGTGCGCCGCGATGCCGTATTCCGCCGTTTTATGCATCTCGAAAGTACGGATCTGAATCTCAAACGGCGTACCGCCCGGCCCGATCAGCGTTGTATGCAGCGACTGGTACATATTTGATTTCGGCATAGCGATATAGTCTTTAAACCGTCCCGGAACGGGCTTGTACATCTCGTGGATAACACCCAGGGCCGCATAGCAGTCCTGTACTGTGTCCACGATAATACGTACGGCAAAAAGATCATAAATCTGGTCAATCGTCTTATCCTGATTGACCATTTTCTTATAAATGGAAAAGAAATGCTTTACGCGGCCCGTGACGTCGGCTTTCAGATTCGCCTTTTCGAGATGTTCCCTGACTTCGGTAACGATACCGTTAACGAATTCCTGTCTTTCTGTCTTGCGCGCGTTGACCTGGTTTAAAAGATCCTGATAAACGTCCGGCTTAAGATAATAAAGAGCCCGGTCGTCCAGTTCGGTTTTGATTTTTGAAATGCCGAGGCGCTGCGCGATCGGCGCGTAGATGTCCATTGTCTCGCGCGCTTTTTCCTTCTGCTTCTCAGGACGCATGTACTCAAGCGTGCGCATATTGTGGAGACGGTCGGCAAGTTTTATTAAAATGACGCGGATATCCTTTGCCATGGCAAGGAACATTTTCCGGAGATTCTCGGCCTGGACTTCTACTTTATCGGCCGAATAATCAATCTGGCCGAGCTTTGTCACGCCGTCTACAAGAAGAGCCACCTCATCTCCGAATTCCCGTCGAATATCATCCACTGTCGTCGGCGTATCCTCAACGACATCATGCAGAAGCCCTGCTGTGATGGTTTCCTTGTCGAGCTCGAGGTCGGCCAGAATGATCCCGACGCAGAGCGGATGGATGATATACGGTTCGCCGGATTTGCGCACCTGTCCCTCATGCGCCCTGGATGCCACCTGATAAGCCTTCGCAATCATGGAAAGATCGCTGGACGGATGATATTTCAGCACACTTTTAACCAGCTCCTGATAAAGATCCTCGGGAGTGGTAAAATCGGATGGGTTCGGCAGTTCTTCATCCGACGTCTTTATGAAAGTCATCTCTTTTCCGCCAAGTCCGACGGGTACTTTTGTCTCCTCCGGCATAAGTCCCCCCTATTCATGTCATTTTCCGGGATACGCTATTACGCTCTCCACACTATAATTTTTCAGTCTTTCACGGCCTTCAAGCCCGGCAAGCT
>DCDB01000142.1 GCA_002316215.1 Lachnospiraceae bacterium UBA1066
AATTAAGATTTTACGGGTAGCCGGGTGCGCGGGACAGACAGCCGGAAGTCGGAATTACCCGTAAGAGGAAAAGAAATTATCTCTATATTGCATAAATCCAGAAAAGCATGTTATTCTCTTCATAGATTATATTCCTTTCTTTTGAAAATCACTTCAGTTCATTCCCCATTTCAAAATATCAGGAAAGGCCGAACCGGCTGACGCACAGGAAAGATAATTCATCTTGAGACTGCGCGTCGGGTAAGCTATACTATTCTTATCCTTATCGGTTCGATAGAATTGTCATGCCAAAGGAAGAAATTGCATATCAGAACAAGGATATTATTTCGAAAATTTTTGCGGAGAATATGAAGAATAAGTCGCTCAGAGCCTATGGTCTGGACGTTCCTGACATTGTCCGGGCGCTTCCGACAAACCTTCCGGTCATAGCGGCGAATGAACTTCGGATGGATAATCTGTTTCTTTTGGCTGACGGTTCGCTGGCGATCATTGATTATGAAAGTATATACAGGAAAGAGAATAAGATAAAGTATCTCGGCTATGAGAGCCGTGTAATCGAAAGATATTATAAGGAAAACAGAGTTTTTCCAAAATTACGAGTTATCATTATCTATACGGCGGATGTAACACACAGACAAACAGAAAATATACTTGATGTTGGAAACCTGCAGCTTAAAATATCGGAAGCCTTTCTTTCCGAACTGCCGTCTGATGAGATAAAGGTAAAAATAGATACTAAGATTAAAACCGGAATAGTCCTAACGGAAGAGGAAATGATGGAATTTATCATTCTTCCGCTGACCTGTAAGGGGCGCAGGGCACAGAAGGAAGAGATCAAAAAGTCTGTTGATCTGACTCAATATATCCGAAATGAAGAAATCCTGGTCTTTTTGCTTTCAGGTCTCTTGGTTTTTACAGATAAGGTAATAGATGCGGAAACTGCAGCTTATATAAGGAGGCGTATCTCAATGACAAAAGTGGGTATGATCTTTGAAGAAGAAAGAATCCGTGACATTAAGGCGGCGACAAAGGCGGCGACAAAGGCGGCGACAAAAGCGGCGACAAAGGCGGCGACAAAAGCAACAGCAAAAGCAACGGCAGAAAGGATGCTGAGAGCAGGCAAGCTTTCAGTCAAAGAGATTGCAGACTATATTCCGGGAATGACTGTCGGAGAAGTAGAAAAAATACAAAAGGAATTACTGCAGAAGGCATGATTAAGAATCGGATTGAGAATCTGAGGCTAAGCTTGAGAGCTGACAGGAAAAATTGATGATAGACTTCATATTGCAATTATTTTCCTGGAGTTTTATTATGGAATAAGATCTGAATTACAGAGCCAATGAGGGATGGCGGCTGTTTTTATCTTTTATCCTCGCATGGAAATGCGGGGACTTTTTTATAGAAAAGATCACATATCGACCGGAAAAATGAGTTTTGGAGGAAATTATGCTAAGGGAACTCAGCATGGAGTTATCAAACCATTCGATTAGCTATTTTCAATCATCCAGACTGCAGGGAGTACTGATGGAACAAATTGATTCCGGGTATGCGGAAATTTTGCATTTGCAAGGACTGAAACCGTACTCGCTTGCAGTCAGACGGGAAAAAGGACGTACTTTTTGGTATGTACGAACTTTAACAGATGAAGCGTATGAAAAGATTATATGTGTTCTCCGGAATCCAGACTTTCATTCTTTTAAATTAAAGAACATTTCAGAGACTTTTGAAATTTTACATAAGTCAGTAAAAGAGAAATCTGAAAAAGAACTGATGAATGATTTTTATGCCGGTATCGGAGAAATGAAATATATTAATATCCTCTTTGAGACACCGACGGCATTTAAAAGCGGTGGAAGATATGTTATTTACCCTGAATTGAAAAATGTATATTTCAGTTTGATGAATAAATATTCAGCTATCTGTGAAGATGCAAATATGTTGGATCAGGATTTACTGGAGCAACTTTCGGAAAACAGTGAAATTGTCAGATACAAGCTTCATAGTCTGTCATTTCCGATTGAAGGAATTAAGATTCCGGCATTCATGGGAGAAATAGGGATCTGTATCAGCGGGCCGCATACTTTGGCCAGTTATGCAAATATGCTCTGTGAGTTTGGCGAATATGCGGGTATTGGAATCAAAACGGCCATGGGAATGGGCAGCATAAAGATAGAACGGAGGGAAAGAGATGACAGACAGAGAACTTGAGCTGGTAATCGGAAGTCTTCTGCATGATGTCGGAAAAGTGATTTTTCGGCAGGGAGATGACAGGAGAAAGCATAGTGCCAGCGGCTGCGAATATCTGAAAAATGAAGGAAAAATTGATAATGAATCCATTTTACACTGTGTGAAATATCACCATGCAGAAGCTCTTAAAAATGCACAGCTTGAAAAAGATGATTTAGCTTATATCGTATATATCGCAGACAATATTGCATCGGCTGCCGATCGGCGGAAAAATGATTCGGGGGATGTAGGTTTTGAAATCCAGACACCTTTACAGAGCGTCTTTAATATTCTGAATGGCAAACATGAGAATAAGTATTATAGGCCGTTAATGCTTGACGCTGAAGGAGAAATTAATTATCCACAAGTTAAAAAAGAAGCTTTTGATGAACATTTCTATTCTAAGGTTAAGAACGCGATTACTGAAAACCTTCATGGGATTTATTGGAACCGCGCTTATGTCAATTCGCTGCTGGAGGTTTTGGAGTCCTGCCTTACTTATGTGCCGTCCTCTACGGCGAAAGAGGAACTTGCGGATATTTCGCTTTTTGATCATCTTAAATTAACTGCGGCCATTGCATCATGTATTTATCAATATGCAAAAGAAGCCGTGGTTACGGATTATAGAGAAGCATTCTTTGTGCATGCAAAGGACTTTTATCAAAAAAAGGCTTTTCAGATTTTTTCTATGGATGTTTCGGGCATTCAGAATTTTATATATACGATTTCTTCTGAACATGCATTAAAAATGCTGCGTTCGAGATCCTTTTATCTTGAGATCATGATGGAGCATTTAATTGATACGATCCTTGATAAACTAAATCTCACAAGAGCTAATCTTATTTATTCCGGCGGCGGCCATTGCTTTATTTTGGTTCCGAATACGAAAGATGTTTGTTTGATAATTGACGAATTTCTTAAAGACAGCAATGCATGGCTGATGGATAATTTTGGAACGGCTCTTTTTGTTGCAGGGGGCTACGAGGAGTGCAGCAGTTCAGAGCTGAATAACGAAAGAAAAGGCAGTTATTCGGAAATCTTTCGTAATTTGTCCGGCAAGCTTTCTAAGATAAAAATGCAGCGCTATTCAGCCGAGAATATAATAAAACTGAACCAGCAGAAGCATAAAGACTACAGCCGTGAATGCAAGGTGTGCCGCAATATCGGAGACGTTGATTCAGAAAATGTCTGTTCAATGTGTAACGCGATAATAGGCTTGTCTAAGAATGTGCTCTATGGAGATTTTTTCTCAGTAGTTAAAGAAAAAAGACATGGGGCTTTGCCGCTGCCTGGAGGCTGTTTCCTTCTTGCAGATACAGCAGACTCGTTAAGAGAGAGGATGAAATACGATACGGATTATTTGCGGTCTTACAGTATCAATAAAAGCTATACGGGAATCGAGCTGCGTACAAAATTGTGGGTTGGAAATTACACAAATGGCGATACATTTGAAGAATTGGCCAAAAAATCAACAGGAATTGAGCGTCTAGGCATATTAAGGGCTGATGTTGACAATATGGGACATGCTTTTGTTGCAGGATTCAATGACGGAAAAGAGGACAAATACGCAACAATATCCCGTACGGCGACACTTTCCCGCCAGCTTTCACTTTTCTTTAAGCTCCAGATAAACAAAATTTTAAAAAACCCTGTATACAGTATTAATGGAAATAAAAGCCCTGTAAAACGCAATGCAACGATAGTTTACTCCGGTGGAGATGACTTATTTATTGTAGGTGCATGGAACGAGATTATTGAACTCGCCGTAGATATTCGCCGTCAGTTTTCTGCTTATGTGCAGAATACGCTTTCTGTTTCCGCCGGTATTGGTGTTTATCTGCCAAAGTATCCGATCAGTGCAATGGCATATGAGGTGGCTGATTTAGAAGAACAGTCAAAGAAGATGCCGAAGAAGAATTCAGTTACGCTGCTTCCTGACGGAATGGAGCATAAAGAGCTTTTTAATGGGGTGACTGTCAGAATTCCGGACGGAACTTATAGCTGGGACATATTTGAAAATGAAGTAATTGCTGAAAAACTCAATGCTTTAGATGGTTTCTTTAGTGCGATTGATGCGGAAAGAGGCAACTCGTTCCTTTATCATTTACTTGAGCTGATACGTTCGAGAGATGAGAAAATCAATATGGCAAGGTATGTTTACCTATTGGCAAGGCTTGAGCCCGGGCAGGGAGAATCGAATGAAAGAAAAGTAAGATATAAGACATTTTCTAAAAAAATGTATGAGTGGTATCAATCAGAAAAAGACAGCAGACAGTTAAAGACGGCATGCAATCTGTACGTGTATTTAAAGAGATCAAGGGAGGCAGGAGAAAATGATTATTAATGAAGAAAATTATGTGGACGAGGCAGAAAAAGCTGTTAAAAACCTGATTAGTCACTTTGACAGATTCACAAAGGAAAAAGTGCCTAATCTTACCACAACAAAAATCAGAAGCTTGCTTGCAATGACAGCTGACATTTATAACGATGTTATGAATGCAACAGGGGATATTTTGGATGAAGATATTTGTGCCCGGATTGAGTATCTCCGTGTGCGTTTTATTTATGAATCAGGAAGAGAGGGCTTAGTTAAAGATTTTGTTAGTAAGGCCAGACTTTTGGAAATTTTGCAAGATATAAAGAAGAGTAAACGAAATTTTATCTGTTTTAGTAGATACATGGAGGCATTGGTGGCTTACCATAAATATTACGGCGGGAAAGAAAACTAAGGAGGAAGCATTATGTTTGCAAAAATTCAGATTACGGGAAAAATTGAAACAGTAACGGGCATGCATATCGGCGGTTCATCAGCTTTCGCAGCTATTGGTGCGGTTGATGCGCCTGTTATTAAAGATATACGGACAGGGCTTCCGATGCTTCCCGGCAGCAGTTTAAAGGGAAAAATGCGTACGCTTCTTGCGAAAGAGTATAATGAAAAGCTTGCAGTAAAGCCGGATGATGACTGTGAACAGCTTTTGAGGATTTTTGGTTCGGCGAGAAAAGATGCAATGCGACCAAGCAGAGTTATTATTCCGGATATGGTTATGGAAAATTGGGAGGAAATAAAAAAACAGGGAATTCAGTCCAAAACGGAAGTGAAATTTGAGAATACGATAGACAGAATAAAAGCTGTCGCTAATCCGAGACAAATTGAAAGAACTCTTCGCGGAAGTGTTTTTCCACTCGAGATTATTTATGAGGTCGGAGTGAATGAAGGCGAAGCAGAAATTGTTGAAGATATAGGGATTTTAGCTGAAGGATTTCGCCTTCTGCAATATGATTATCTTGGGGGAAATGGCTCACGGGGTTATGGGAAAGTTGCTTTTTCTGATCTTTCAGCAGACGCTGTTATCGGAGATGTCAGTGCTGCTGTGCTGGAAAAGTGCAATCAACTATTAAAAGAATCCACTATCAATGGATGACGGGAGAATTCCTGATGAAATTTAAAGCTTATAAACTACAATTTTTATCCGATGTACATTTTGGAAATGGTACACTTGGCAAAAGTGATTCAACTTTCCATGCGGATACCCTTTTTTCTGCTCTTTGTCAGGAAGCTCTAAAAAGCGGTGAACATTGCCTGCAGGAATTGCTTTCTTTTGCTGAAAACGGGGAGCTGCTTTTTTCGGATGCAATGCCTTATATTGGAGACGATTATTTTGTACCGAAGCCGTTAATAAAGTCGGATCATACAGTCGAAGAAAAAGAATTTAATACAAGAAAAGTCTTTAAGAATATGAAGTTTCTTCCGGAATCTTGCCTGGATAACTTCATTGCGGGAAGCCTGAAGGCGGAAGAAGTTGAAAGCTGGGGGCACCCTGGATTTCAGAAAATAAAGGTCTCCGCCTCAATACGCGGAGAAAGTAAGACCCTCCCCTACCGTGTCGGTGTGTTTTCATTTGGAGAAAATGCGGGACTGTATACTATTGTCGGATATGAAAATGAAAATGTCTGTACAATAGCGGAGAATCTCCTGAGCAGCCTGTCCTTTTGTGGTATCGGAGGAAGAATAAGGTCAGGGCTTGGGAGATTTGAATTGTATCCCGGAAAATTATCAGAGAGCATGATGAAAAGATTAACCGGGACATTTACAACCTATATGACATTATCTGTCAGTCTTCCAAAAGAAACGGAAATGGCAGAAAGCGTACAGGATTCCAGCTTTCTTTTAACTAAACGAAGCGGCTTTGTTGCATCCGGGAATTATGCGGATGAATACCGCAGAAAGAAAGATTTGTTTGTTTTTTCGTCAGGAAGCTGCTTTAAAAATCGATATCAGGGGAATATCTATGATGTTTCTTCCGGCGGAGCACATCCGGTATATCGATATGCAAAGCCTTTGTTTGCGGGGGTGAAGTAAATGAAGCCATTTCTTCAGGAATATCATGTGAAATTGAAAACTGTAGGGCCGGTTTTTATTGGCAACGGAAAAGAAATTAATAAAAAAGAGTACATTATGTCCAATCGCCGGGTAACAGTTTTCAATATCCAAAAATTGTATCAGAGAATGAAACAGCTTCATCTTGACGGAGATTTTGAAAAATTTCTGCTGGGAGAGAGCAGAAGCTTTGAACTGGCAAGATGGCTGGAAGAGAAAAGGTTAGATGCTGGTAAACTGTCTGATTGCAGGAGATATATTCTGGAATGCAACGAGTTTACGCGTGACGGAAAAGGAAACCTGCAGATTCTTGAATTTATGAAAGATGCTTATATGCATCCTTATGTACCGGGAACTTCGCTTAAGGGGATGTTTCGTACAATTATTCTTGGCAGTGACATGATCAGGAACAGAAGAAAATACGATATGAACAGGAGAACGATTATTGCCAATTCGAAGTTTGGAGGCGGAAGAGGGTATTTATCGAAAGAAGCAGGACAAGCAGAACAGACGGCGTTTCATACTTTAAAACGCAATGAAAAGAGAATCGACGATGCGGTAAATGATTGGATGTCTGGTTTTATCGTAAGTGACAGCGAGCCTCTTGACTTGAATAATCTCACCTTGTGCCAAAAGGTAGAACGTCATGCCGATGGTTCGGAAAAAGTATTGAATATTTTACGGGAATGCATAGCTCCGGGTACGGAGATTAATTTTACTATTACAATTGATACAGAAATTTGTCCGTATGAAGCAGAAGAAATCCTTGACGCTGTCGGCTGCTTTGCCGATAGCTGCTATAATAATTTCATTAATTGTTTTAATGGAATGGACAGGCCTTCTGACGATACTGTTTGGCTTGGCGGAGGTGCAGGATTTGTTACAAAGACAATTGTGTATCCTCTCATGGGCAAAGAAGATGGCTTACCATTAGTGAAACAAATATTTGATAAAACCTTGAGCGAAAAAGCGCGGAGGGAACACAAACATTATAATGACGATATAATAGGTGCGTCGCCACATATCATTAAATGTACCAGATATAACGGACAGACATTGCAGATGGGAATGTGCCATATCAGAATCGTCTGATTTTGCCACGATAGTGTATTTAAGGCATTTTTTGAGAACTTTGTTTCGTGGCAGAAGGAAAAATATCATATTTTGCTTTTACCACGCAAACAAGGCATTTGAATGCTGCAAATACTGGAGTTTGAGAGGCAACAATTGAGAAATAGATAACCCCGAGAGGGGACGGAAACTTATAAACAAATTAACTTTTCAATCCACGCGGATTACATATTGAGAAATAGATAACCCCGTAAGGGGACAGGACGCGACTGTGGTGTTAATGAATGATGTGGTGTTGAGGGGGACAGCTATGAGTATTTTATATTTGGAGGATCAGGGAGCTGTTGTAGGAGTGGATGCAAATAGGTGCAAGGTTACTCATACGGATGGAATGGTTCGTTATTTGCCTCTGGAAACTCTTGATGGAATCATGATTTTGGGGCACATTCAGTTAACGACTCAGTGCATGGAAACGTGCCTTCAGAGAGGGATTACGATATCGTATCTTTCACGTGGCGGAAAATATTTTGGAAGACTGGTTTCAACGGAACATATAAATGTAGAGCGGCAGCGGAAGCAGTGTGCTCTATATGAAAATGCATTTTCGGTAGATTTAGCAAGAGAAGTTTTGGCTGCGAAATTGAAGAACCAGGAAGTGGTGTTAGAGAGATATGCAAAAAGCAAGAATATTTATCTGGATGACCAGATAAGGATGCTGAGAATTTGTCGTAAAAAAGTATTGGAAGGCAGCAGGATTGCTGAGATGATTGGGTTCGAGGGTCAGGGCGCAAAAGCGTATTTTGACGGTCTTTCAAAGGTTATTGACCCGGCATTTGCTTTTCATGGAAGAAGCAGAAGGCCTCCGATGAATCCGTTTAATTCGATGATTAGTCTGGGATATTCTATTTTGATGAATGAAATATACAGTAAAATTGAAGCAAAGGGTTTAAATCCGTATTTCGGTTTTATTCATAGAGATAATGAAAAGCATCCGACGTTGGCAAGTGATATGATGGAAGAATGGCGGGCTGTGATCGTTGATTCAACAGCAATGAGTCTAATTAACGGGCATGAGATTCGTACGGATAATTTTGAGATGGGTATGGATGAACCCGGATGCTTTCTAAATAAAGAAGGGTTAAAAATATTTTTGAATAAGCTTGAAAATAAGCTGCAGACAGAAGTGAAGTATTTAGATTATCTGGAATATCGAGTGAGTTTTCGGCGTGCAATGACTCTTCAAATGGAACAGCTGGTGAAAGCCATTGAAACAGAAGATGCTTCGATTTATAAGCCTATTGAGATCAGGTGATAGAATGGAAAGAGAAAATTATTTTTTTGATACGGAAGACGGAAGCTCATTTGACAAACTGTTCATCCTGATCATCTATGATATTGTTGATAATAAAAAACGTCAGAAACTTGCAAAATTCTTATTGGGCTACGGTTTCAGAATTCAGAAGTCTGCTTTTGAGGCAGTTATTGGTAAAGGCAAGTATGAAAAAATGCTGAAAGAACTGCCATTTTTTGTTTCAGGCGATGATAGTATCAGAGTCTATAAGATTATTGGAAAAGGTCAGGTCAAGTCTTTTGGAAAAGAAGTTGAGTTAGAGCAGGAAGATGTAATTTTATTATAATTGATGAATTTGGAAGGAGACCAAAAATGAAGGTGTTATTTTCGCCGGTTGGGAATACAGATCCAATTAAGTATCTGAGAGACGGCTCTCTTTTACATATTTGCCGAGTCTATGAGCCGGATATAGTATATCTTTATCTTTCTCATGAAATGCTGAATTTTCATAAAGAAGATAACCGGTATGTGTGGACGCTTCAGCAGCTGGGATTGATGCAGAATCATTCATATGATATCCATATCATTGAAAGAGATGACTTGATCAATGCTCAAAGCTATGATTTCTTCTATCCGGATTTTAACGGGATCATAAAGAAAATACGTGCAGAAATGGCCCCTGAGGATACGTTATATATCAATATGGCTTCCGGAACACCGGCAATGAAAAGCGCTCTGCTTGTGCTTGCAACTCTTACAGAATATAGTTTTATTCCCGTGCAGGTGAATTCGCCGCAGAAAAAAAGTAATATCGCTTTGGAAGAGCGAATAGGTTATGATAAAGAAAGTAACTGGGAGCTGGATGAGGACAATGCGGAAAATTTTGAAAACCGCTGTGTTGAAGTTAAATGTTTTCATTTGATGCGTCTTTTGAAAATAGAAGAAATAAAAAAATTTGTTCAGATCTATGATTATCAGGCGGCTTTTGCTATTGCAGAAGAAATTAAACGAGAACTCAGTACAGAGGCATACAATCGACTGAATATTGCAAGAAATAGAATGATGTTGAATGATCAGGCCGTTTCTAAAATTGATCCAGGAGACGGATTTTGCTTGTTTCCGGTAAAAGGTAGAAATAAGCGCAGTATTTTTGAATATGCACTTGTGTTGGATATCAAACGCAAACGTAAAGAATACGGTGATTTTATCCGTGCCATCACACCTATTGTTATGGATATTCTTGAATTGATTCTTAAACAATACTGTGGAATTATTCTGGATGATTACTGCTCTTCAGACGGAAATGGAGTAAGAAGATGGGATAAGAGGCGATTAAGGGAAGCGAATTATCTTTATATTTTTGATAATGCTTATTACGGGTCTGGATCTTTTAAAGGAGGGCCAGTGTATTCGATACATCTGTGGAATTTAATTGATGCGACTTGTAGAGAAGACGAAATAAAATTAAAGGTTGGGGAGATAATTGAAATAGAACAAAATGTTCGAAATCAGGCTGCTCATGAAATAGTTTCTGTGACAGATGAATGGATTAAGAATAAAACAGGGAAAAATGCTGATGAAATATTTAGTATTATTAAATACTTAATTGGTAAATGCGGGTTTAATATTCCGGGAAGTGCATGGAATTCTTATGACAATATGAATCAGAAGATATTGGAAGCTTTGCAATGAACGGATAATCTACAGAGTATATGATATAAGGAGGCGCATATCCATGACAAAAGTGGGTATGATCTTTGAAGAAGAAAGAATCCGTGATATTAAGGCGGCGACAAAAGCAACGGCAAAAGCAACAGCAGAAAAAATGTTGAGGGCGGGAAAATTTTCGGCCAGAGAGATTGCGGATTATATCCCGGGGATGACCGTTAGGGAAGTGGAAAAGATACAAAAGGAGATGCTGCCGAAGAACTGATTGAGAATGGGCATTTCATTAAAAAAGCATAAGATTAACACCGGAAGTTCACATTTGCCATGTATCTTATAACCATAGTTCGAATGGATACTCGAATATAAAGATAGCAGATGGAGGGCAGAGATTATGGCAAATGAAAATTCTACGAGTAACCAGCAGGGTGGATTCAACGGTCAGCAGGACAACCAGCAACATGGCGGCTTCGGCGGGCCACAGGGCGGACCTCCGCAAGGCGGTTCTCAGGGCAATCAGCAGTGCGGTTCCGGCGGGCCACAGGGCGGACCTCCGCAAGGCGGTTCTCAGGGCAATCAGCAGTGTGGTTTTGGCGGGCCTCAGGGCAGACCTCCGCAGGGCGGTTTCGGCGGGCCACAGGGCGGACCTCCGCAAGGCGGTTCTCAGGGCAATCAGCAGTGCGGCTTCGGTGGGCTGCAGGGCGGACCTCCGCAGGGCAGTTCCGGCGGACCACAAGGCGGATCCCCACAGAGTGGTCAGTAGCAGAACGGCGCACAGAGCGGGAATAATGGAACAGGTTCCGGTAATGTGTCTGGTGGTGCTGTAAGCGTATAAATATATGCCTGGCCATGTTGTTTTTTTATTAATTATGCAATGAAGCATGATGAAAATATCTTGAAGAGTTAAAAAAATTGGGATCGCTGCACGGATTGGTCCGTGCGGCGATCCCTTTAAAAATTTTGACAAGGATAAAAAATGATATCCGTGAACCTTATTATTGAATGAATTCCTTTACTGCATTTTTTGTCTGGGTCTGCTGTTCTTCACGGCTGATGGCTGCTTCGGCATCTCCAAACTGCCTGCCATAATTGCCGAACTCAGCATGGTTGCCGCCTTCGATCTTAACGACATACTCGGTTCCTTTCAAATGGCGTTCGATAGCGGTGTTTAGCGAACCATATATAACGAGTGTACGGCTGCCCGGATAGTCGGCACTTAAATAGGCTCCCATTAAAATAAGGCCTTGTACCTTGTCCTGGTGCTTCGCCGCATACATGCTTGCTATTGCACCGCCCAGGGAATGCCCGCCGATGTACCATTTCTTAATGTTCGGAAATTCATTTATTACATGATCTGCTGCGTTTTCATCGAAAACAGCCATATTAAAAGGCATTTTGACGAGTACGCAGGTGATGCCGCATTCTTTTTCAATTTTCTCAAGAAGAGGAAGATAAGCAACAGCTTCGACATTGGCCCCGGGATAAAAAATAAAGCCGGTATCGCCGGAATAGGTTGTATTATCGGACGACATAGGAGACTGCGCTGAGTCATCGGAAGCTGTGGTGGATTGTGTGAAATTATCAGATGGCAGAATCGTCAGATTTTCATCCGTTTTAATCCGGCTGTCTGTTTCTAGTATTTTTACCGCGGTACTGTCCGCACGATAGTAAAAGGATGTATAAATCAGAAAGGCGGCCGCAAGTACGGCAATTACGATTCCGATAATCATCAGGATATGTTTGATTCTTTTTGAAATGGATTTTTTGTGCATCTGTATCTGCCTTTTCATAGTATCTTTATATTGCATGAATCCAGAAAAACATGTTACTCTCTTCATAGATTATATTCCTTTCTTCTTAAAAATCACTTCATTTTATTCCCCATTTCAAAATATCAGGAAAGGCCGAACCGGCTGACGCACAGGAAAGATAATTCGTCTTGAGACTGCGCGTCGGGTAAGCTATACTATTCTTATCCTTATCGGTTCGATAGTATTGTCATGCGAATTAATGTCCGTCAGCGCTGATTCTGCTTGACCTGTAAAGCGGCAGCATTTATAATTACTTCACTGAGTTGCTACTAACATTTTTATGGAGGGTAACATCGATGAGCAAGGGTAAGGTTAAGTTCTTCAATGCTGCAAAAGGTTTTGGCTTTATTACCTCAGAAGACGGACAGGATGTTTTTGTGCATTACACTGCCATTAATGGAACAGGTCTTAGAAATCTTCAGGAAGGCCAGACCGTAACGTTTGATATTGTGGATGGCGCTAAAGGCCAGCAGGCTAGAAACGTAACTGTAGTATAAGTTTGAAGAAGCAACCCTGAAACATCGTGGGTGTCGAAAGTACTTTTTGGCACCCATATTTTTTATAGAAAAGAACCTTAAGAAGTGATAATGAATTTTTTATTGCCTTAGAACCGATAGTTTGCCGCCCGGGACAGCACGGCAAAAGAAGATACTGAAAAAAGTTCCGTAAATGCAGCAAAGGAACATAAAAAATTTTCATAAGGTCTTGAATTCCTTATTCGATTACGATATAATACAAATCGTCGCAATTTTGGGCTATCGCCAAATGGTAAGGCAACGGACTCTGACTCCGTCATTTCCAGGTTCGAATCCTGGTAGCCCAGTAAAAAAGTCTCAGGCTTCGGCCTGGGACTTTTATTTTTCTGATGAATTCTCCGGCAGGCCGCGGCATTTGCCGTAAATAATGAGGCGGCACTAAGCCAGGCGGTTTTGGGCTCAGGGAAAAGCTTTTGAGCCCTTTATGTTAATAATGTTAACTAAGCATGCGCCGGCGTTATGGGCAGGAAAGAGGGAACGGGCTTTATGTATGAATTTACTTCCAGGATACGTTATTCAGAGACGGGACCGGATGCCCGGTTATCGCTGAGCGGACTTGTTGATTACTTCCAGGATTGCTGTGTCTTTCATTCCGTATCGATCGGGCGGGGGCCGGATGTCTGGAAAAAAGAGCATTATGGCTGGATGATTACTTCATGGCAGATCGTTATCGACAGTTACCCGAAATTGAACGATCTCGTTACGACCAGGACATGGGCTTATAGGTTTCACGCCTTTGAAGGCGACCGCAACCATACGATGAAAAATGAAAAGGGCAGCGTTCTTTCTTATGCCAACTCGCGCTGGGTCTTTTATGATATGGAACTCGGGCGTCCGGTCCGTGTGCCGAAAGTTGAGATCGAAGGCTATGGCGTTGAGCCGGAGCTTGAAATGGAGAAAGGGCCTCTTCATATTCATCTTCCTTCGGAAAATGTTACCACGCGCCATCCGTTTAAGGTGCGTGCCACCAACATTGACACGAACGGGCATGTTAATAATGAGCAGTATATTATGATGGCGCTCGCCTATCTGCCTGCGAATATCCGGACACGCGAGCTCCGGGTAGAATATCTGCATCAGGCCCGGCTTGGCGATACCCTTCTTCCGAAAGTTGCAATAGAGGAATACAATTATACCGTCTGGCTGGAAAATGAAGAAGGCTTGCCGTGTGCAGTCATGAGGTTTATGGTATAATGTACGATGAGGATTGCGGGAGCCGCAAAGCGGCGGAGCAATCCGAGGCATCGTAAGAAAACAAGCGTCAAAAGT
>DCDB01000256.1 GCA_002316215.1 Lachnospiraceae bacterium UBA1066
GATGCGAACCGAACGCTCTCCCACTGAGCTATATCCCCAGGCACAATCCATATAATAACTCTTCAAGACCAAAATCGCAAGTTAAATTTATCAGAAGTATTTTTTAATTTATCAAAAGCAGCGTGAAATTAATCGAAAGCTTTGTTTTCTTTAAAATAAAGAGGCCATGGCATAATAAGCATCAAAATAATATATAAAATCCGTGATATAGGTTGCTTTTTAGTCTTTAATGTAGTATTGTATACTACGTCACAGGGTTGTATTTATTATTTATTATCGTTTTGAAAAGGATACGTCTATGAAAACAAAAATTGCAAAAATTATCCGCGTAGCAACTGTGCCGCCCATTATCGTAACCATTCTCATTTTGATTCTTATGCTCACAAGACCGGATATCTTCCGTTCCCCTCTGGAGGCCGTATTTTCGATTTTCTGCCTGGGGATTGTTCCGGCACTGGCCTACCCTCTTCAGCCGTTTATCCCTGCGCTAAAGAACAATAAACGCGAGGGACAGCGTACTCTTGCCTTTATCCTGACCGCCGTAGGCTATACTATAGCTGTTATTACGGGTTATATCCTGCATGTTACCGCTTCGCTTCAGTTTCTTTACAATGGTTATTTCGTTTCTGTGATAATGCTTGTCATCTTCAACAAGCTTCTTCACATCCGCGCCAGCGGCCATGCTACCAGTATCACGGGACCTCTCATTTTCCTGATTTTCTTTGTCGGTTCTTACGCTGTAATTCCGTGCATCATCATGGGGGTATTGGTTGCCTGGTCCTCACTCTTCCTGAAGCGCCATAAAGCAAGCGATCTGGCATTCGGCGCTCTCGTCTGCCTGATTGCCTTTGCGATCATGTATCCCGTATACACGGCAGCTCTATAAGCTCATGGATACGTGCATTTCATGCAGAGGCCGGACAATTCCGGAATCCGGATTATAAATCAATGAAGGAATCCGAAATGCCGCAAATGTCAAAAGATACTTCCTGCGTTTTAAAAGAGATATATCATAAAAGGAACTTGACACCGGTAGACATTTAGCATAAAATAATTCATGTTCCGCCCATGCCGCAAAAGTCGTGTCTCTATGGCTAAAGACGGAAACAGACAATATTGTTTTCGTATATCCTATGGAGGTAATCGGTTTTGGCTAATATCAAATCAGCAAAAAAAAGAATTCTTGTAAATGAAAAGAAAGCCGCCCGCAATAAGGCAGCTAAGTCCGCCGTTAAGACTTCTGTAAAGAAAGTTGATGTTGCTATCGAAAGCGGCGATCAGAACGCGGCAAAAGAAGCTCTTTCTTCTCTTAAAAGCACAATGGGAAAAGCTGCCGGCAAGGGAATCTACAAGAAAAACACGAATTCAAGAAAGATTTCCCGTATGTCGAAGGCTGTCGACAAAATGGGAAAAGAAGCCTGAAAACAGGATTCTTCAGCTGAATTCGGAAATCACAAGTTCAACGGACAGGCGGTCGCTCAGGCGGCCGCTTTTTACGTCTTCTTCCGCTCTCACGCAAAAACGCACATTGTCTTCCAGTTCCCTCTTCGTATATCCTCGCGTTGCTTCCATGCATTTCCGGACGATAAAGTTCTGGATGCCTGTCTTCTTCTGGATCAATATGGCATTATTTCCTTCTTCCTGAAGTTCCTTTATAAGAAGCAGCTGGTTATACTGCCTTGCAATAAGTATCAGGATCTTCATCGGCGGCTCCTTAAGGGCGAGCAGGTCCGCATAAAGATCAAGCGCTTTTTTTCTGTTATGGGCAGTAATTGCAGAAATCATATCGAAAATCCTGTTTTCAACCCTGTCGCCTGTAATTGCCTCAATATCCGCCTTAGAAATACTTGTCTGACCGGCACAGTAGTTTATCAGCTTGTCCGCTTCCAAAGATATATTTCCCATACGGGGGCCTGTACGGGACAGAAATAAGTGCATGTCAGACTGGCTGATTTTAAGGCCTGCTTTAGACAGAAGCCTGGCAGTCCACTCCGAAAGCGTTTTCTCATCCTGATCTGCAAACTCCGCCGCATAACCGGCTTCACGCACAGCCTTAAACATCCTGCTTCTTTTATCCACCTCCGATTCATTAAATACCAGAATAAGATAGTCGGGAAGTTTCCTGATATAATCAGGTAATAGTTCAGCGGCATTTTTAAAAAGACCCGTATCCGTCAGGCTGATCAGCCTGCGTTCCGAGAAAAAAGGCATTGTTTCCGCGAGATCAATGATCTCGCTTTCTTTTACAGCATCTCCGGAAAATACGCCTCTGTTCATCGTATCTTCAGGAGGAACTGCCGCGTCGCAGAGTCTCTTCCTGTAGAAATTCCGCAGATAGCTTTCCGCCCCGTACAAAAGGTATACCTGTTTAAAGGTTCCGTTTTTTATATCTTCATTTATCGTCTTCATGAAATACGTATCCCATCTTCTTTTCTTGCTTCCCACATTCTCTTCATGAGTTCTTTATCCTCCGGCCGGATCCGGCGTGAATCACGGATTTTTCCGACCGTCATTTGGAAAATGTCATTGCTGATCCTGTCAGTTTCAAGGAGACGCAGCGTTTTATCCCTGAAATACACAAAACACACCGAAAGTCCCCAGGCGACTGC
The DNA here is from genome assembly GCA_002316215.1 of Lachnospiraceae bacterium UBA1066. Lineage (GTDB taxonomy): Bacteria > Bacillota > Clostridia > Lachnospirales > Lachnospiraceae > Chordicoccus. Next base: position 2,610 of record DCDB01000256.1, read on the forward strand.
CATCTCTATATAATATTCCCTGCGCCGGATCCTGGCATATTGTTCCAGAACAAAATCAATATATTCAGCATTAATATAATAATCCATCAGGACTACCGCCGCAAAACGCACTTCAAACTCTTTTTCTGAACCATAATACGGCTCAAGGAATTCCAGCATGCTTTTACGGTTTTTCTTTATGCTCTTAAGCGAGCAGCAGACACTGTCGCAAACCGCCCAATTAGAGATCAGCGGAAGAAACTCTCTGAGCAGCGAAAGGCGCTCGTCAAAAGGGCACGGCGCGCCGGCAATGACAAAGCCAGTCATAAGACGCATCTCATGCACCGGATCTTCCAGTGAATATCCAAGGAAACCTCTCCAGTCTTCCTTCAGGATTTTCGAAGCCGCCTTCCTGAGCACCGGAAGCCGGACGCCAAAAGACGTGCCTGAGGCACCGGGAATCAGGCTTTCATTAAATTTCCTGTATTTTTCATTCCCTTCCGCCTTCAGCTCTTCCTGAAGCTTTTGATAATCTTCAGATGAATATTCACGCGTCATAGATTCTCCTGCACAGTCACTTTCTGTTCACTTTGGATTTCATCAGTTCTTACCTGTCAGCCGCCCGCTTTTCTTTATACTAAGATTGTCCTTGCGGTTTCTCTTCAATCTCCCTTTTCTCCGCCGGCTCCTGTTTCTCTGTAAGCTC
>DCDB01000056.1 GCA_002316215.1 Lachnospiraceae bacterium UBA1066
AGCTCATCTGCAGCTGTCATTCCCTTGGCCACAAGCGCCGAATATCCGCCGATAAAGTTCACGCCTGCAATTTTTGCGCATTCATCCAAAGTCTCCGCAAGCTCTGTAAAATCCTCAGGTGTTTTACAGGAGGCTCCGCCGACAAGAGAGATCGGCGTAACGGAAATCCTTTTATTGACAATCGGAATACCGTATTCTTCCTCGATCTCCCGGCCCGCGGAAACAAGATTTTTTGATGTTTTTAAAATCTTCTCCCGTACCCGGCGTTTTGTTTCGTTTAAATCGCCGTCCGCACAGTCAAGAAGACTGATTCCCAAAGTAATCGTACGCACATCCAGATTTTCGTGCTCGATCATTTTATTTGTTTCATTTACTTCAAGATTTGTAATCATGGATTCTCCCGCCGGTTTTTAGATGCCATGCATCTTATTAAATAAGCCTTCTGCTTCAGATGCCATGCATCTTATAGAAAAAGTCTTCTGTTTCAGATGCGATGCATCTTATTGAAAATGTCCTCGTGCTGTACATGGATTGTCACGCCGATTTCCGCGCCGATCTGATGCATCTCATGCCGGATATCCGTCATGTTTTTCTTAGAAGCGGATGTATCCGTTATCATCATCATATTGAAATATCCGTCCACAATCGTCTGTGAAATATCGAGGATATTTATTTCGTTCCCCGCAAGATAGGTACAGATTTTTGCAATAATACCGACAGTATCCTTACCAACGACTGTAATGATTGTTTTCTGCATAGCTGCCTCCTTTATATTGTCATAAACTTAATCTGCGATTCAAAAGCCCGAATCCCAAAGGCTCTGAGCGAATTTCTAAAAAATGACAGGCGCGCTGGCAACGTCCCTGTGAGCGATGGAAATGCAGAAATCCTTTGAATTATAAGGATTATCTCCCATCGTCACCTCAGAACAGACGGTTTCGTAGGCCAGTTCCTCATAATTGTTTTCTTTGGACAAGTGTCCGAGATAAACCTGTTTCATGCCGTCATGCAGCACACGTGAAAGAAGACGGCCGCAGTCTTCATTTGAAAGATGACCTTTCTCTCCAAGGATTCTTTTCTTGAGATAATACGGATAGCGTCCGGCTTCCAGCATGCGCACATCATGATTGGATTCCAGAAGCAGGACATCCAGCCCCATAAGATGACGGATGATATAATCGTTGTAACATCCCATATCTGTGGCAATGGCTGCCTTCTTGTTATTATGTCCGATACGGAAGCCTACCGGTTCCGCCGCATCGTGTGAAATCGAAAACGGAAGGATGTCCATATCTCCGATTTTAAAAGGGGTATCCGCATGTATGACGTGAAAGAGCGCCTGCGGTATCTTACCGACAGAAGTATTCTCCTCTATGGCCGAAAGCGTTCCCTGCGTCGCATAAACCGGAATGCCGTATCTGCGGGCCAGAATCCCCAGGCCTTTGATATGGTCAGAATGCTCATGCGTAACCAGGATAGCATCCATATCCTTCGTTGTAAGCTCTATGGAATTTAATCCCTTTTCGATACGGATCCCGGAAATTCCGGCATCTACCAGAATCGAGGCGGAGCCGGTACCCGCATAAATACAGTTTCCGCTGCTTCCGCTTGAAATGCTGCATAATTTCATTTTAATTTTATCCCCATGAGCCTTTGGTCGATTACAGACTTCACGTTTTCAAAATCGCCGTCGTTGTCGATGATAAAATCGCACCGGCTGCGGAATTCATTTTCGGAAAGCTGTGCCTTCATCGTCTGTTCGATCCGGGCCGAATCATAACCCCTGTTTTTGGCAAGACGCTGCCGTCTTGTGTCTTCGCCTGCATAAATATACCACATCTCGTCGCAAATTGCATCATAATGATTTTCAATAAGAAGAGCTGCCTCTATGACAAAGAGCCTGCAGCCTTCTTTTGCATAAAATGAAATTCTTTTCAGGGCCTCATTTTTTACTGCCGGATGGATAATGCCGTCCAGCCCGGTACGAAATGTTTCATCCGCAAAGACAGCGCGGGCAATCGCCGCCCGGTCGAATGTACCGTCCTTTTTAACGAATCTTTCTCCGAAAAGCTTCTTCACCGGCTGATAGCAGCTGCCGTCCGGCATCATAAGCTCCCGGCCAAGATCGTCGAGACGGATCGTAACAGCTCCCCATCTTTTTTCAAGATAGGAAAGGACTATGCTCTTGCCGGAACCTACGCCTCCCGTTACGCCGATGACAAACATCCTGCCCTCCAGGCCCGTGCCGGGATCTTTTGCGAACACATAATTTTCTCCGCTGCCCGGATCTTCTGCACGTGCGCAGTTTTCTCCTCTGCCGGGATCTTCTGCACGTGTGCAATTTTTTCCGCTGCCGGGATCTTCTGCACTCTTCATTTTGCTTCGTACCAATCCGTGCCGATATGGCAGTCCGTCTCAAGGGAGACTTTAAGATCTGCCGCATCTTTCATTTCTTCCGTTAAAATGGCCGCAACCTTTTCTGATTCTCCTTCGGGTGACTCGACCAGCAGTTCGTCGTGGATCTGCAGAATCAGCCGCGCCTTCAGACCTTCCCTTGAAAGACGTTCGCAGACATGGTTCATGGCAATCTTCATAATATCCGCCGCCGTACCCTGAATCGGGCTGTTCATAGCGACGCGCTCCCCGAAATTCCTCTGCATAAAGTTCGATGAACTAAGCTCCGGAACCGGCCTGCGGCGCCCGAAAAGCGAAACCGCGTATCCTTTTTCTTTTGCAGAAGCAACCAGGCCGTCCAGAAAATCCTTGATCTTCGGATAGGTTTCAAAATAATTCTTGATGTAGTCGGCAGCTTCTTTTGTGGAAATCGAAAGTCCCTGGCTGAGTCCGAAACTGCTGATGCCGTACACAATGCCGAAATTGACCGCTTTGGCATTCCTGCGCATTTCATCCGTCACTTCATCAAACGGGACATGAAACACCTGTGAAGCGGTCATCCTGTGGATATCCCTGGCTTCACGATAAGCTTCAATAAGTTTCTCATCACCTGACATATGCGCCAGGATCCTGAGCTCGATCTGGGAATAGTCCGCATCCACGAAAACACATCCCGGAGCCGGATAAAAGCACTTGCGGATCTGCCTGCCGAGATCCTCCCTCATGGGAATATTCTGCAGATTCGGCTCCGTGCTTGACAATCTGCCCGTAGCGGCAATCGTCTGGTTAAAAGTCGTATGTATTCTTCCGTCTTCTTCAATATATGCCGTAAGACCGTCTGCATATGTTGATTTCAGCTTGGCATAAGTACGGTATTCCAGAATATCCGCTACAATTTTATGGTCCGGTGCCATTTTTTCCAGAACATCCGCCGCGGTAGAATAACCGGTTTTTGTTTTCTTTCCGCCTTCAAAATGCAGCTTTTCAAATAAGATCTGAGCCAGCTGCTTAGGGCTGTTGATATTGAACTCCTCTCCTGCTTCTTTATAGATTTCGGCGGTAAGACCGTCAATATGGCTGCTTAAACTGTCACCGTATTTTTTCAGTTCCTCGCGGCTTGCGAGGATACCGTCCTTTTCCATAGACGCCAGCGTGTAGACGAGAGGCATTTCAATCTTCCGGAAGAGATCCGTCATTCCCTCCTCTGCAAGTTTCTCCGAAAGAGGCTTGTAGCTGCGAAATGCCGTTTCCGCCTGATAGCCGCAGCAAAGGGAAAAAGCTTCCGAAATTCCGCCGTCCGCATTGGCGTCATCCGATCCGCTTCCCGCCTTCGCGGCCTTCGGATTTTTCCCGGCTTTCCTGCTCTGGGTGCCTGTTCCTGACTTCTTGCCAAGAAACTCATCGCGTGATTTCACGGTTTCTTCCAGATAAGCAGACGCGATATCGTCATAGTCCCAATCAGATTTCAATGGATTTATGAGATAAGCCGCTATGATATTATCAAAGATACGGCCGTCATTTTCAATCCCCAGGCACTTTATCGTTTCTTTGGCACCGCATATTGCCGATGTCTTTGCCGAACGGATCACTCCGGCAGTCTTTTCCGCCAGATAAGCCGGCGTTAAAAATCCCTGTGCAGGAATAACCCACGTCTTATCGGAAAATGAAAGCCCGGCAGCACGGACTTCTCCATCCTCTGTCATGACACAGATACCGCACAGCACTGACTTACAGGCTTCCGAAAAGATATCTTCTGCTTCCGAAAGCTCCGTCACAAAGATGAACCGGTTTTCATTTTCCGGCGCATCTGCCTTCGGGAAAAAAGAAAGAAGGCTTTTGAAACCGAGCCGTTTATACTCCTCGTAAGCGTCTTTCGTATAAATATCATTCAGCCGGAAAGCATCAAAATCCGCCTCTAAAGGTGCATTCGTCCGGATCGTCGCAAGATCCTTGGAAAGCACGGCAAGGTCATAGTGCTCCTTCATCGCGGTTCTGGCTTTATTCGGTGTAATCTCTTCCTCGTGCGCATGTGCATTTTCGATACTTCCGAAAGTCTGTATCATCTGGGAAGCTGTCTTGGGACCGACTCCCGGAAGACCGGGGATATTATCCGAACTGTCGCCCATCAGTGCTTTCATATCGATAAATTCCCTCGGCGTTACGCCCATCGCACTTTTTACGCCGTCTTCATCGTACTGTTCATAAGTCGTGACTCCTGCTTTTGTTTTGGGGATAATGACGCGCGTCTTCTTCGTCGCGATCTGCAGAAGATCCCTGTCGCCGGACACAAGGGCAACCAAAAGTCCGTGTTCCTCGGAAATCCTTGCCAGCGTCCCCAGGATATCATCCGCTTCCCAGCCTTCTTTCTCCAGATACGGAATGTCCATTTTTTTCAGGACTTCCTTCATCAAGGGCACCTGTTCGTGAAACTCCGGCGGAGCGGGAGCGCGGTTTCCTTTATAAGCCTCATACTTTTCATGGCGGAAAGTCGGCGCAGGCAGGTCGAAGGCGACCGCAAGATAATCCGGCTTTTCATCCTCCAGAACCTTGCGCAGGATCATCAGGAAGCCGTAAACCGCATTCGTATGGACGCCGTCCGCTCCGGTCATTGTAAGCGGCATGGCATAAAAAGCCCTGAAAAGGATGCTGTGCCCGTCAATCAACATAATTTTTTCGCTCATCAAAGCTCCATTCTGTCTTCAGGCCGCTGGAATAATACCGGCCAGATATTTTAATACCGTCTGTATAAATTCAGGATAAAAGCGCAGTACCGCTGCAAAGGCGGCCATGGCTTCGGAAACCGTAATCATCAGCTTGAACATGACGGAAAGAGCTTTGTTCCTCTTTATGCGCAGTTCATTTTTCCGCAGGTCTTCGTCCAAAACCTTCCGCATATTATAGGAACGGTTCTTATCATCATCCAGATATTTCAGAGCATAATAAATCGTAAAATAAGTTTCCAGTTCTTCATAGCAGGCCGGACATCCGCGGATGTGTGAGATGAAGTCCGCGCATTCCCTGTCTGTCAGCGTTCCGTCAATATAGGGCTTTACATCATTCTCTGCCTGCCGGCAGTCCATCCTCTTTTTCATTCCCTCATCCGCACCTCTTGGCCTAAACTTCTTATACAGCAGAGCTTTTACTTCTATGCCTCATATCATATACTAAATCTGATGATTCGGCAAGAAATACGCAAAAACCCCGGAATGCCTTATTTAAAGGCTTTTCCGGGGCTTTAAACATGCCGGCAGTGGGACTTGAACCCACAC
>DCDB01000184.1 GCA_002316215.1 Lachnospiraceae bacterium UBA1066
GTAAAGAAAATGATGTGAAATCGGCTACAGAACCAATATGTCTGCCTTTATATGTGGCCCCGAAGGAATGCGCGGCATCAGCAACTATAACTACACGTCCAATAGCCTTCTGAATGCTTGCACCCCAAAGCTCTGTATCCATCGGCTGGCCTTCGGGACGATTCTGAGAAATATGGAAGAGGCTACGCTTACGTTCAACAATATCAAATAGCCGATCATAATCAGCAGGGATGCCAAAAAGATCTACAGGAATAATAGCTTTCGTTTTTTCATTTATCGCTGCTTCTACTTTGTCATAATCCCACGTAAATTTTCCTGGTTCACAGTCTATTAGGACTAATTTAGCTCCGACATGTTCTACGACGCTTGCAGACGCAGTATAGGTATAAGCCGGTACGATAACCTCATCCCCTGGGCCAACGCCCATAATACGTAGAGTCATCTCTGCACAAGCAGTATTGCTATTCAGGCAAACTGCTTTACTCACGCCACAACGCTCAGCAACGAGCCGCTCTAATTCCTTAGTTTTTGGTCCAGTCGTGATCCAACCGGATTTAAGAGCATCAACAACCTCGTTAATCTCTGCATCAGTGATATCAGGCGGGCTATATGAAATTTCTCTACGTTTCATGTTATATTTCTCCTTGATCTCGTAATCGAACAATGCAAATTTATATATGTAAATGGAAACGCAACTATTTTCCCTCTTGACACAGTGTCCGATTAGTCATATAACACACATGTCCATACGGACGTAGTGAAAAACTATTATAAGAAAGCTGTGCTATTTCCAGTAATGTGTACCGTTTTGTACTATTTCCGAAAAAACTCTGAAAACTATCGGAAACTCTGTTTAATTTCTCTCCCCGCTCTGCTTTTTACTACACCAGCTGATGGCGGTGTATAAAATAGTTTGAAAATGATGTATTTTCTCGTTTGTGTTTTGCACGCTTCAAATTATTTGCCTCGGGGAAATGCCGATATTCTAGCTAAATTTGACAACTTCAGGGCCGTTTACGCGGCTAAAAGAGCAGATATTTGGTTATGTTGCATCTTGTATTGGTGCAGGTTCGTTGTACCGATGTTCTTTACAGCGTGAAAAGAAAAAGATGTAAAATCAGCCACAGAACCGATCGGCCTACCCTTATAGCTCGCACCGAAAGAATGAGCCGCGTCCGCTACGATAATCACACGTCCTATTGCCTTCTGAAGTGATGCTCCCCAAAGTTCCGTGTCCATAGGCTGACCTTCCGGTCTGTTCTGGGAGATGTGAAACAAGTTACGCTTGCGCTCTACGATTTCAAAGAGCCGATCATAATCCGCAGGGATACCAAACAGATCTACAGGAATTATCGCTTTCGTCTTCTCGTTGATCGCCGCTTCTACTTTTTCGTAATCCCATGTAAATTTGCCGGGCTCGCAGTCGATCAATACAAGTTTAGCACCGACGTGTTCCACTACACTCGCTGAAGCTGAGTAGGTATACGCAGGTACTATTACCTCGTCTCCAGGACCAATGCCTAATATCCGGAGAGTCATCTCAGCGCAAGCAGTATTACTGTTCAGACACACGGCCTTACTAACTCCACATCGCTCAGCCACAACTCTTTCCAGTTCTTTTGTCTTAGGTCCGGTAGTAATCCATCCGCTCTTCAGCGCTTCTACAACCTCGCTAATTTCAGCGTCGGTGATGTCTGGCGGGCTGAACTGAATTTTTCGTTTCTCCATTGTGTACTCTCCACTTCTTTATTAAAGTTACCGTGATGCTCTGTTCTGGTCTCCTTCACGGTTGTCGTGTTCTCCACGGTATAAAAAAGGAACACCGTATAGGAACTTCTGCAGCGATCTTTCTATGCTCTACTTCTCTTCATTCTTCGGAGCAACAGGACAATCACTTTCCCAACTACCGCCCCGATACTATTATTCATCCAGTCATCAAATTCTGTATAAACGACCTTCAGCAGTCCTTGCAACACTTCTGTATAGAGGCTGAAGTAACTCAACCACACAACAGGCAGCCAGACCGTTTTCCTGGGATCAATACAGCTGATCAGCACCACGACCGGTATAAACAGCAGTATGTTCTCCACGATGTCATACTTATAGTACTATCCCCTATAATCCGCTCTCCAAGCGGTTTTCAACATCTTAGGCTCAATTGTTTTTCCATTTTTCCCCTTATCTTTCCCTTTTTTATCACTCTTGTTCCAACGAATAGAGACTCAGCGAAAGTAGCACGCTGAGTTCCTAATACCATGATTGTTCTACGTAGTTCTTTTTCCATGCTTATCTCTTCTAGTACTCCGCTTCTTCCGAGAAAGCCAGAATTTAATAACTCCGATCCAAATACCAGCAGAATAAGCCCTGTTCTATGAAATGTCTCCTACACTTAGTTTGGAATAATGCCGAGAAACGGTATATAACCACCCTATCCCTCACCACAGAAGATGGTATTGAAGCATCCTAGGTAGCATTTGTATCGTCCTTAGTGGTAATAAACGCTTTATCAGTGGAAATGCTCGCCACCCTGTGCATCACAAGCACCAACAGTTCTGAATCGTAAAAGACCACAATGTCTCCAGACTTTACATTTTCCATATACGAAAGATCCTGTCGAGTCCAAGAAACCTCTTACTGTTCATGCAGTTGCTCAGATCCGGCGCATTGATGTTGACAAGCTACGCAAACTGTCTCTTGGTGATGCCATAGCTGTTCAAAAACTACGGCAGTCTTGCAGGAACTCCCTTCAGCATCAAAAGCTGATACTCCGCAACGCTCTCATATCCTGCCCGCCCGACGATCACATTGACGTCGTCAAACTCCGTCTTTTCCTTCTAAGATAAAAGGCTTTGTCTTCCTAACGTATAATAATCATAAGAACATGACTCTGAATCATTTCAGTGTTGCAGGAGTTATCAAGGAACCCACAACAATTCACTCTTAAAAAATCCGGTGCCCTCAGCTCCTAATCTTTAATACATGGAAACTGAATATTTTTTATAATTTCGATTCCCACATGTATGTAGACATCCCTACCCCCGAACATCTGTGTCCGTATAATTGCTTTTCGCTTCCTCAGATTGTATCCGATCAGCTCCCCTTCAAAATTTTTCAGATCGCCTTCCAAAATTCTTACCCTGTCTCCTTTATGATAAGGATGTTCTTCTTCCGGTTCTACTTTACTGCTGCGGAAGGTGTGGTCGCCTCTGCCCTGACCAATCCGGTCGATAAAACGCTGTTCTTTTGCGCTTAAGGCGATAAACTCGTAGGCACCGTCGTACAGCAGCCTGCTCATTTTCGGGATGTTACGAAGCGACAGGAAGAGTTCGTCCGGACAGCTGGTATGGATAAATACATAGCCGGGGAACATCTTCTCGACAGTCATCCGCCATTCGCCGCCCAGACGGCGGTTCATTTCCCGCTTCGGTACGAATACTTCTTCATATAGGGAAGGATTGACCTGAACATGTATAAATTGAAGTAACGTTTCTTCCTGGCCGGTAAATGTCTGGATGACATAACAATGGCATTTTTCGCGAGCTTCGCCACTCACATCTTTTTCCATGTGATTTCTCCTTCCGTCTATGACCCCTGTCACAGGACGTCTGCCCCACAGCATAGCGCCAGCTTCAGGTTTTCGGGATGCGCTCTCTAAATCTCTTTCAAAAAGACATTTCTAAGAGTTAACTTCTCTTATAAATGTCCGTAGTAGTTGTCGAACAATTTGTCTAACAAAAAAAGCCATATTGTAGATTCGTTCTACAGATAGCTTCTTCAAAAACTTACAGTAAATAACAAAACTTCAGGAAGCGACTCCTTGTTTCTGTTCAATATTTATTCTGTATGTTTTAACGATTTTGGCCACTTTTTCCTTGATATGTGGATCGTTGTTGTAAGCATTTTCCTTAAGCACACGAAGTTCAGCTAATAGTGCGGCAGCATCAAAGTTCATCGGCTCTCCGATGAAGATGAGGTCATTCGCAGTCTTCTGAAGGCCTTCTTCCGCCATGAGCTTTTCTTCGTAGAGTTTCTCGCCTGGCCTAAGTCCGGTGTAAACGATTGGAATATCTACCCCCGGTGTATAACCGGAAAGCCGGATCAAGTTACGTGCAAGATCATCGATCTTGACCGGTGTCCCCATATCCAGTACAAAGATTTCCCCGCCTTTAGCGTAGGCCCCGGCCTGCATCACAAGGCTTACGGCTTCCGGTATCGTCATAAAATACCTTATGATATCGGGATGCGTGACGGTGACCGGCCCGCCATCTTCGATCTGCTTCTTAAAAAGCGGGATGACCGAACCGTTCGAGCCGAGGACATTTCCGAAACGCACGGCAACGTATTCACAGGGCGGGCGATCCGTCTTCTCGAGAGGATCCCCTTCCATGGTCGCAAGACCCTGATGCGTCACCTTATTCATTGTCTGAATAATCATTTCACAAAGGCGCTTGGAAGCCCCCATGATGTTGGTCGGGTTGACGGCTTTGTCCGTGGAAATGAGGACAAAGCGACGCGTGCCGTACTTGGCGGCCATTTTCGCAGTGTAATAGGTGCCGAGGACGTTGTTCTTGACGGTCTCGCAGGGGCTGTCTTCCATGAGCGGCACATGCTTGTGCGCGGCTGCATGATAGACGATGTCCGGATGATAGAGCGAGAAGATCTGCTCGAGACGCGGAACGTCGCGGACACTGCCGATGAGAACGGTGAGGTTCAGCTCCGGATGGCGGCGTTTCAGCTCCATCTGTATATCATAGGCGTTGTTCTCGTAAATGTCAAAGATAATCAGCTGTTTCGGCCGGTGCGCGGCAACCTGACAGCAGAGCTCGGAACCGATGGAACCGCCGCCGCCTGTGACAAGGATGACCTTGTCGGTGACGTAGCCGGCGATTTCCCCTAGGTTGACCTTGATCTGGTCGCGGCCGAGAAGATCCTCGATGCTCACGGGTCTCATTTTCGAAATGGCAACGTCACCGTTGACGAGCTGGTAGATGCCGGGAACGGTTTTAAGTTCGCAGCCGGTCTCCTGGCAAATCGCGAGGATGTCGCGCCTGTTCGCGGCTGAAGCGGCGGGGATGGCCATGACGATCTGGTCGACGTTATAGTCTGCGACGGCCTTCATGATTTCCGTGCGGCCGCCGGCAATCGGGACGCCGTTAAGGATCTTGCCCTTTAGTTCCGGATTGTCGTCGATGGCGCAGACGACCTTGGCATGAAGATACTTGCTTGATTCAAATTCATGGATGACGACGCGGCCGGCGTCGCCGGCACCGATGATCATGACGCGGTTCTCAATTTCGCCTTTTTCGCGGATGTTGCTTAGGATACGGATGCCGCGGTAACCGAAGCGGATGGCGACGACATTTACAAATTCAAGAAGTCCGCCGACGATATAGACCGATACCGGAAGCCGGTGCCCGATGAGAATGGTGACAAGGGGCATGACAATAGCCGATATAAAGGTAGCAATGCAGAGCCGCGCAAGTTCACGGTAGCTTGCGTAGCGCCATAGGCTCTTGTAGAGGCCCATATAGGCAAAGACGGCGATGGTGACCGCGATGTGAATCGGGATATACTCAAGGAAATAAAGGAGATAGTCCGCCGGAATTGTGGAAAAACGCATGTCAAAACGAAGCCAGATCGCGAAGAAGTAGGCTATGTTGATGGAAATTGCATCATAGAGGATAAGGAGGATCGAGACTATGCTGCCGCTATTCAAAATGCTTTCGTTGGTATTGTCCTGCATATGGTCCGGTCTTTCCTCCCCTTTTCTGCATCCAGACGTTGATTGAATGTTCGATTTATATATCGTGCAAATACTGATTGAATACTTCTTCAACTAGTAAGACAGATGCCGGCGGAACTTCTGCTCAGTGTAAAAAAACAGGCACCTGCATTAGGGGCTGGCCTTGAATGTAAGTGCTCTGCATTAATATTTTTGTGGAAAGAAGCCGGGCATAGCTAAAGCGCACATTTTCAAGCGTTAAGCCGCTTCCCCTCAAAGCACTCTCACAGCTGAGTGTAATTATAACACTGTAACAGATTTTTTGTTAAAAAATTATTGCCAAATTTGAGTGGAAATCTCGGGGATTTTTGGAATATTACTCAAAAAGCGCGGAAGGCTGGAAAACGCCGGGGACGAGTGGCCAAAAGTTGATCGGCGGATTTTGTTTTTTCTTATTTATATTCTGAATATTATTATAGTTTCATATTGTTATCTGTAAATTTCGAAAGCGTACAAAACAAGACGGACTGTAAATTTCTAAAGTACAGGAAAATTTGCATTCATAGACTGTTATAACATACCAATAGCGACAATACAGCGACAAAAAATGCAGATAAATGCGAGGACTGTCCCCACGGTGTCGATGCGCCGAATTTACAAGCAAGTTTTGGCAAGGAATTCTTCTGTTGTGGCAGAGCGATACGCTGTTTCAAGCCAGGATGTAAGCTTGTCCGCATCCTTCTCTGATAATATTTTTTCTCTGACCGATTGAGGAATCCCGCCCCTTATTGTCAAAAATGCCAGTAAATCTTCCGCTTTTCCTTCTGCTTTTCCTTCTGCTTTTCCTTCTGCTTTTCCTTCAATCTTTCCTTCTGTTTTGCCGTCTTCATAACCGTCACGGCGATCCAGCTCGCGCTGTTTCGCTTCATCATATTCCTCAAGTATCATCCCGATCACCTTTTCCTTGTTTGCAATCAGAAAATCCTTTAAGATATTGTCATTTATGCAGCTCTCAACGGCTGCTGTAATAGAGGCACTCAGATCTGTGCCGGGTCTGCTGCTCTTCCGCTGCCGCTGAATGAACTCAGCATATTCAGCCAGCGTCCTGCAGCCTTCCATGATTTCCTTGTTATGGCCGGCATTGATGTTATAAACGGTGGCTATGCATTCAAGGCTCGCCTCTCCCTTGATACGGTAAGCATCCGAAAGCCGGAGAATTGATTTTTCCTCTTTCATTTCAGACGCATTGCACAGGACGATATACCTCGGAAGCGGAAGCATAAGAAGTGACTTCCTGT
>DCDB01000119.1 GCA_002316215.1 Lachnospiraceae bacterium UBA1066
TTCCTGCTTGCAGGAAAAACTTTTTATTTTATAGAAGAGGCGGTATTATGGAATATTTTGATATTTTAAACAGTGACGGAACGAAGTCAGGCCGGATAAAAGAGAGGAATGCCGTCCACCGCGACGGTGATCTTCACGCCAGCATGCACACCTGGATGAAGTCGGGAAATGAAGTCCTGCTGCAGCGCCGTGCCCACGACAAAGAGTCCAGGCCGGGATGTCTCGATTCGGCTTCTTCCGGACACGTAAGCGCAGGCGAAGACGTCCGGACAGCAGCTCTCAGGGAAGTCTTTGAAGAAACCGGCATAACTGTAAAACCGGAAGATCTGGCGGAAGTCTTCCGGCAGCATCTTGATGTCGTCGAAGACAATGGACACGGCCTTTTTCAAAGCCATGAAATTAATACGGTTTTTGCCGTGACACGTGATATCGGGAAAAATGAAATTTGTTTCGATCCGGTAGAAGTTTCCTCCATGGAATGGAAAACTGCGGATGAGATTGACGAAGCCTTCAGGACAGACAGACCTTCTGTATGCTTTATGCCGCAGGAATGGGCAGAAGTTAAAGCTTTCTGGAAACTGTAAAAAGTGTCAGGCTAAACTCCAATTTATGTGTAAAAAATCGGGTTACTACAAAAAGCAGACAACTAAAGCCGATAAATAAAGCAGGTGCCGGAAAAACCTCCGGCACCTGTCTTTTTTCATTAAAGTTATTTGGCCGGATAGAATCCCGACGGAGCTTCTGAAAGATTGATCATGATGTTCTTCATCTGTGTATAGTGCTCCAGAATGACTTTGTGTGTCTCACGCCCGATACCGGAAACCTTGTAGCCGCCGAATGGAGCTCCTTCCGGGATGGAATTGTATGTATTGACCCACATACGTCCTGTCTCGACGGCACGGCTTACACGAATAGCCCTGTTGATGTCGCGCGTCCAGACAGCACCGCCAAGACCGTAATCATTATCGTTAGCCATGCGGATGACATCGTCTTCATCCTTAAACTTTATCACCACGGCAACCGGTCCGAAAATCTCCTCGCGTGCCACTCTCATATCGTTCGTAACGTTGGTAAGAAGCGTCGGCTTCATGAAAGCTCCCTTAGCAAGATCGCCTTCAGTATTCCTGACGCCTCCGCAGGCTACCGTTGCGCCTTCTTCTTTTCCGATCTCGATGTATTTCAGGATCTTCTCCAGCTGCTTCTCATTAATCTGCGAGCCCATCTGCGTTGCCGGATCCATCGGATCACCGACATTTACGGCATTGAACTGCTTAACCGCCTCTTCTACGAATTTATCATAAATGCCTTCCTGAACGAAGACACGGGAACCTGCGCAGCAGACCTGCCCCTGATTGAACAGGATTCCGAGCTGCAGGCCGTCCATCGCCATATCCCACTTGCAGTCATCAAAGAAGATGTTGGCAGATTTTCCGCCCAGTTCCAGTGTCGACGGAATCAGCTTATCCGCTGCCGCACGCGCCACGCTTAAGCCGACTTCTGTCGATCCGGTAAATGCAAGCTTGCGGAACCCCGGATGATCGAGAATATACTGTCCGGATTTCGATCCTGCGCCTGTCAGTACATTGAAGACGCCTGCAGGAACAACACCTTCGACCAGCTTTGCAAATTCAAGAATCGAAAGCGGTGTCGAGCTGGACGGTTTGAAAACTGTGCAGCAACCGCTGGCAAGTACAGGAGCAAGTTTCCACGCGCCCATCAGGAACGGGAAGTTCCAGGGTACGATCTGGCCGACAACGCCGATCGGCTCACGCAGAATAAGGCTTAAAGTATCTTCTCCAAGCATCGTTGCGGAACCTTCCTCGCCCATAATGCAGCCCGCAAAATATCTGAAATGCCTTGCGGAGAACGGAATGTCAATGGCCATTGTCTCACGGATCGGTTTACCGTTGTCCAACGTCTCTACTGCCGCAAGGAATTCTGCATTTTCATCAATGAGATCGGCAATTTTGTTGAGGATTGCCGCACGTGCATTTACATCTGTCTTTTTCCAGCTCTCAAAAGCCTTCCATGCCGCCTTTACCGCAAGATCGACATCTTCTTTTGTTGCTTCCGCACATGTCGAAAGTTTTTCTCCGGTCGCCGGATTGTATGTCGTGAAAGTCCCGCCGTCAGAAGCATCCTGCCATTTTCCGCCGATAAAAAGCTGATACTTTTCCTGAAGTTTTGGTTTTTCCATAAATTTACCCGCCTTTCCTGATAAAAACAACAAAAAAAACGATAGGATATAAACACTCTTATATCATACCGTTTTTGTGCAAAAGTTTCAATATTTTCCAGCATTTTTATTTATTTTTGTTCACTTATTCAATCCGTGAGGCCCGCCCGCCTGAGTCCTTCCTCCGTGGTCTGGAAAATGAAGAAATGCTGGCCCTTTGGAAGCTTCTTCTCAAGTTCCTCTTTTGTCTCAGCCGTTGCAGCAACAGTGGCGTCCGTAAGCCTGCTGTCACAGCAGCCGCAGAACTCCAGATCCGTCAGGGCAATCCATACATTTGGATACTTTTCGTAAATCTCTTCGGCTTTCATTCTTCCCGCACCTCGCTTTCCTTGTCCTCTAATAAAACTTATAGCATCCTGTATCCTTAGATGAAATATTTCATCTGCATAAACCTTAATGTTTCTTTAAACTCCCGGGAATGTCCTCAAGTGATTTTTACTCCCTTTGCCGAGAAATGACTTTCACGAAAATCTCTTAGTTTTCTCGACAATCGCACCGCTCCTATAGGCCTCGAGAAGCTCTTCCAGTTCTGCAATCCGTTCCTTAAGCCTGGCCCCGATGTCCGTGTCCCCGACACTCAGCCTTCTCGGATACTGCTCGACGATCATCTGCTCAGAATGAATATCCGTTCCGGTCCGTATCGCATCCTCCGTCGAAGTAAACGGTTTATGCGCAACAAGCTTCATACCCCAGGAATTGAAGATCAGAGTATAACCTGCAATCCCCGTTTCTCCCTGGTAAGCCCTGGAAAAACCGCCGTCAATTATAAGCGCCTTGCCTCCGCAACGCATCGGGCTCTCACCCTTTTTTACCGGAACATGCCCATTGATAATATGAGAATGCCGGCCGGTGAGCCCGAATTCCGCCAGAATACGGTTCACAACTGTTTCATTGTCGAGGAGGCTGTAATAAGGATTCTTTACCTCCGTATGGACTTCCGGATCAGCGATCAGGCACCGCTCAAAAGTCCTCATGTGATCTTTTCCGAAAAGAGGAGAATCACGGTTGCACCAGATCCACCAGAGAATATCCCTTCCGCGTTCCCTGTGGATAGGATTCATTGAAAAGAAAGCTCTCCGGATATAAACATCCAGCCGGTCATACAGAGCTTTTCCTTTGTATTTTTCGCCGTAAATATCTACTTCTTTAAAGTTTCCCTCCGCATCGAGAGGCATGCAGCCATGGTAGAGCAGATTTCCGTTAAATACTTTGTAAAGAGAACCGTTGTGCAGCAGAAGCTGCATATGCTTCTGCAGGCGGCTGCAGCCGGTAAAAGCACTCTGCAGACGGTCCATAACATAGTTTTCTTCCTCCGTAAGGCTATACGGATTATCCGGGTCAACCGTCGGAAAATCAGAATCCAGTAAGTTATAGGTCTTTCCGTTCAGATCTATCGTTCCCTTATTATAATCAATATGTTCGAGAAAGGCTTTTTCCGGCATATTGAAGTTCTTCCTGCGATGAACAAGCTCGCCTTCCAGCTTGAACTGGATAATGGAAATAGCTTTGTAAATGCGGACGTTCATGTCCATTTCCTCACCGGGACGGCCGTCACAGTTTTTTATTTCCCAGCAGGGTTTAATATCACCGCCGTAGGTATTTACAGCAAACCGCGCCAGAGGCAGAAGATTGATGCCGTACCCGTCCTCCAGCATATCAAGATTGCCGTAACGCGCACAAATACGGATGACATTCGCTATGCAGCACAGCTGCCCGGAAGAAGCTCCCATCCAGACGACGTCATGATTTCCCCACTGGATATCCAGACTGTGGTAGTTTATCAAATCATCCATGATATCTCCGGCCCCGTCGCCGCGGTCATAAATATCGCCCAGGATATGAAGGTGATCAACGACAAGGCGCTGGATCAGCTCGCTTAACGCGACAATAAAAACATCTGCCCTGCCGATGCGGATGATCGTTTTAATTATTTCCTCATAATAGGCCTCTTTATCACGGATATCCGATCTTTCCGTGATCAATTCCTCTATAACGTAGGCGAAATCCTCCGGAAGGGCTTTTCGAACCTTGGATCTTGTATATTTGCTGGCCGTGTACCGGCATACGGCAATAAGACGGTAAAGAGATACTTTATACCAGTCATTCATCTCTTCCGCATCCGGCTTTTCACGTTTGACGATCTCAATTTTTTCACGGGGATAATAAACCAGAGTCGCAAGCTCGCGCATGTCATTTTCCGGAAGCGTGCGCCCGTAGACCTCGTCAATCTTTTTGCGGACAGCTCCTGAACCATTTTTCAGAACATGAGAAAAAGCCTCGTATTCACCGTGGATATCCGTGATAAAGTGTTCCGTTCCTTTCGGAAGATTCAGAATGGAACTCAGATTAATAATTTCGGTAGAGGCCTTTGCTATGGTCGGATAAAGTTCCGACAGCCTTTCCAGATAACGCTGTTTCATTGTTTCCATGCCATACCGGCTTTCTGCCTTAAGCGGCTTCTACGGTTCTCACTGGTTCTTTTTAAAAACAGAAACGACAATGCCGATGATGATTAATATGAAAATAACCGGCCAGAAAACGGAAACGACTTTTACAACAAGCCAGAGAATCGCCACGACGACCAGGACTGCTGCCAAAACAGCAATGAGACAGCCCCAATTAAATCCGCCGTCCGGCGTCCTGAAGACCTGCTTAAAACCGCTGTCCTGCTGAGGATCCTGATGAACGGTCCGGGAACCGCTTTCCGTTTCACCTGTAAAGCTGCCTGCCGGACCGTTCTGATCGTCCGGTTTATACTGAGCCTCTGTGTAACCTTCCTCATAGCCTTCACCTGTAACAGAAGCTTCCGGCCTGGGCGCATTCAAAATCCCCTTGGCAAGGACGGCAGGATCTCCCAGCTCATCTGTTACCTGTTCTTCCGTCTTCCCTTTGGCCATTTCCCCGTCAATATAGCCCTCATAATAACGGATCTGGTCAAGCACTGCGGCAGTCGGAAGCTCCTCATAGAGTTTTGCGCTCAGTGCATTAATAAATTCCTGCTTTGTCATTTTATTCCTTTCTTTGAAAAGCGCTGCTGATACATAAGGACATCGGCATGCCGCATCAGCTCCGCAAGGTTAAAGGTATTATACTCATCTACTTCAAGACAGCCGCACGAAAGACCGCTGTCCTTCTCGCTCACTATATGTTCAAGCGCCGTACGGAACTCCTGAAAAGGCATTTCCGTAACAGCCAGGAACTCGTCGTTGCTGATTTTCGCTACCGTGACGTTATCCGATATTCCGTGCAGAAGCGAGGCGGTCTTTACAAGCCGACGGCTCTGATCCGATTTCAGTTTTCTGTCTCCGTAAAAGAAACGCTCATCAAGGCCCACAATGGCAAATGAAAATTTCTTTCGTCCGTCAACATACTCCTGAAGCCGGTTGACACCATATATGCGATTGTAAACTCCGGTCAGAGGATCAATATTTCCGATTGCCTGAAGACGTTCATCCTCACGGCGCTCATCTGTCGTGTCCCTTATGAGAAAAACAGTCGCGGGCTTACCGTACCAGTCAAAAGGATGCGCCTCCGTCCGGCAGTACATAGGATCTTCATTTTCATGGGGCCGTATGGTACTGTCAAAAATCTGTCTTTCTTCGCCCCCGGACATAACATGCTCCGACAGGATCACGATCATCTGTTCTGCCAGGACAGGATGCGAAAGAGCCGTCGTTCTCATGGAAATATTTTCAAAAAGCGCCTCTTTTGTCTTATTGGACAGGACACAGACCATATCAGGAAGCGCATTCATGACCCGGATCAGAAGATTCTGGTTCCGCGTATAGGATTCGCTGATCATTCCGAATTCTTCTTTTATCCCGCTTCTGTCCGCTTTTTCCTTTTCCGCAAGTCTTTCAACCATGGAATTGAAGGCTTCTGAAAATTCACCCATAAAATCGATGCGCTGTGAGTAGTCGCCCTTTGCAACCTGCTTGGTCTGCCAGGTCATATGAAGAAGTGAACTGTGCAGATTCTTAAGCGGAGCCGCCAGGACATTCTGTCTGGACGGCACCTTGACATTCAGGTTCCCGTCCGAAAGTTCATTGGCAAATTCTTTTTCTTCTTTCACGCACAGAGCAAGAAAATCCAGGCCCTCAGCCAGGCGATGAAATTCCTGTGGCAGGGAGCTCTCGTCAAGCGATGCATTTTCCGTATCAAAAAGAATCGCTTTTAAGTATTCAAAGAGTATTTCGCCGGGTTCTTTGCCCATTATGCTCCTTTCGAAAAATAATCTCTGATGCCTCAGACGATCCTGTTACTCAAGTTTCCTGCAAAACTGCATCAAAGAATTATTCCCTGTGTATATCAAAGCGGCAGATCCGGTCACCCTTGGCCCAACAGTCGATTTCAACCGCCGTCACCGCTTTTTTAAAATAACAGCTTAAAATGCCTGAAAGAAATCCCTCATCATAATTGCATACCGTCTCCCCTGTAACAGGAAGACCGGAGCAGTCCAGATCCTCCCCCAGAGTCATATAGCCTTTCAGCTGCTTCTCGTCAAAAGACTCTATTCGGATCACACCGATCTTCATATCAATAAATACTCTTGAAAGCTGGGCTATAAACTGGTCGGGCGGAAGGGTCGAATCCAGAAGATGTGTACAAAATTCACGTCCGGCCAGTCTTCCGGCTTCCCTTAAAATATCCGCACAACCCTCTTTTTTATAATTCTTCTGTAATACCGCGCGCAGAGTATATTCAAACAGACGATAAACTGAAACCGGCATCTGAGGTCCCAGGTTTTCACGTCCCGTCCTGATATCACCCAGATAAGACCAGTCAAAATTGTATGCCTTATTTTCATCAAAAACAGAATCCATAAGCATTCACCAACCTTTTGCCCTATTATATCAGCTTCACTTGCAAAAAAAAAGACAGACCGTACAAATACAGTCTGTCTTCCGTGAGTGACAAGATTCGAACTCGCGACCTTCTGGTCCGTAGCCAGACGCTCTATCCAGCTGAGC
>DCDB01000278.1 GCA_002316215.1 Lachnospiraceae bacterium UBA1066
TCGGATATGCCTGTCGCGGAAGAGGCAGCCCGGACAGCCGAGGCGCTGGGAAATGAGGTTGTCCGCGTATACGATGTCGGAGTGGCCGGACTTGAACGCCTTTTGGCGCATGTCCATGATATCATGTCCGCACGCGTCATCATTGCGATTGCCGGAATGGAAGGCGCTCTTGCGAGCGTGATCGGCGGTCTTGCGGACTGTCCGGTAATCGCCGTACCGACCAGTGTGGGCTACGGTGCGAGCTTCGGCGGGCTTTCCGCGCTTCTTTCGATGCTGAATTCCTGCGCAAGCGGCGTCAGCGTCGTGAACATTGACAATGGCTTCGGCGCTGCGTATCTGGCAAGTATGATTAATCATATGGAGGGTAGAAAATGAAAAAACTTTATCTTGACTGCGGCATGGGAGCTGCCGGCGATATGCTTACGGCTGCCCTTCTTGAAATATGTCCCGATCGTGCGGCTATGCTGAAAAGACTGAACGGGATGGGCATTCCGGATGTGGAATTCCGGGCCGTACCTTCCGTCAAATGCGGCATCACCGGAACACATATGGAGGTCTTTGTAAACGGGCATGACGAGCATGACCATGACAAGCATGACCATGAGCACGACGGGCATGATCATATTCATGCCCACGCGCATGCGCATGCGGGAATGGAGGATATCCGCAGGATGATCGGTGCCCTGAACGTACCGGAAGCCGTGAAGGCGGATGCTCTGGCGGTTTACGGTGAAATTGCCGGGGCGGAAAGCCGGGTGCACGGTGTTCCGGTTGCGGAAATTCATTTTCACGAAGTGGGATCGAAGGATGCAGTCGCGGATGTTACAGCCGTTTCGCTTCTTCTGCACGAACTGGCACCGGATGAAATCGTGGCATCGCCTGTACGGACGGGCTTCGGACAGGTGCGCTGCGCACACGGCATCCTGCCCGTTCCGGCACCTGCGACCGCCCTTCTTCTTCAGGGAATTCCTACATTTGCCGGGGATGAACGGGGGGAAATGTGTACGCCGACAGGTGCTGCGCTTCTTAAGCATTTCGCCGCAAGATTTGCACCTCAGCCGATGATGGCGGTCGAAAAGACCGGCTATGGAATGGGCAGGAAAGACTTTCAGACGGCAAACTGCGTGCGTGCTTTCTTTGGGGAGCAGTATGATGCGAAAAGAGGCAGCGCGGAAATGAAAGCCGTTCCGCCTGAGAAGGATGAGGTCGTGAAGCTGGAGTGCAATCTGGATGACATGACGCCGGAAGCAGTTTCTTATGCTGCAGAAGCACTGCTCTCATTTGGCGCACTGGATGTATTTACGCTTCCGGCCGGGATGAAGAAAGGCCGTCCGGGCATCCTTCTTACCTGTATCGCGCGAAAAAGCCGCGCAGAAGAAACGGCGGCCTTTATCCTGACCAATACAACGACGCTGGGAGTCCGTGAAATTGCCTGCAGGCGCTATACCCTTGAACGGTCCGAGAGCCTTACAGACACTTCTTTTGGCCCGGTGCGCGTTAAGACCTCGGAGGGCTACGGAACTGTCAGAAAAAAAGCGGAATATGACGACCTGGCAGCCATCGCCCGCAGGACAGGAAAGCCATTTCCAAAGATCAGCGCAGCCATAGAGGATGAAATCCGGAAAAACTGACGGCAGGAAAAATTTTTTGATCTTGGGCATCATTTTCTAAATTTATACTCAGACGGCATTTATCTATGATAAAATAAGACATACGAAGGTTTTCTGTTAATATGATGCAAGCGGAAAATATCCAAAACTTTCCGCCTGCGGAGATCACGAAAAGACGGGTCAGTCCGCGGTATCTGCATCATAATACAAGAAAACGCTATGTCTTATTTTTTTTCATTCTGACGCGGGAAACAGTGTTTACACGGGGAACAGCGTTTATACCAGGAGCGGATTTTATACGAAGAACAGAGGTTCTATCAGGAACTGAGCTCATATGAAGAACGAAACTTATACGGAGAACGGAACTTATACGGAGAAACAAAGACTGCGGAGAACAGGTTTTTTCTGCCGTGCGGGAGCGGTACTTCTTGCGTTTATCCTGGCGGTTCCGTTTTTTCTTTCCGGCTGCGGAAAATCCGGGTCTCCGGATGAAAATTATATCACGATCCGGATTTCGATGTACAACGACGTTTCATATTCCGACTGGCGCACTTATGTCGAGAAACAATGCCCGAACATCAATTTGATCTGGGAAAATAACCGCAACAGCACGCAGAACCTCATTTACCAGGCTAAGCACGGGGATCTGGCGGATATCGTGACGATCCGGAGGTTTGAAAGTGATTCTGCGGCAGAACTGGCGCCCTACCTCTATGATCTGACGGCCGAAAAACTGACTTCCGGGTTTGACGAAGCTGCGCTGGAACCATTTGAATACGACGGAAAAATCTGCTGGTATCCGGAACCGGGAATGATGGAATGTCTTTATGCCAACGCTTCTTTGTTTGAGAAGAACGGCATAAAAATACCTGAAACACTGGAAGAACTGGAAAATGCCTGCCGCAGGTTCAAAGCCCTCGGCATTGACGGATTGAAAACGGAGGCTTCCGCCGGTTTCCGTTCGTCTTTCTTCCTGGAGGGTTTCAGTTATTCCGGATTTTTCTCTTCGAACCAGGGGAAAGCCTGGCTGGCCTCGTTTACGTCCGGAAAAACTGAAGCTCTTCCGGAGGAAGGCTGTTCGGGGCTCACTCAGCTTATGAGGGCCTTTACGGATTCTTCCGTGCTGGAGGCTGAAGACCTTAACAATATCCAGGCGGATGATCTGAGTGCTTTTTATTCCGATAAATGCGCCATGACGGTAGGCGGTTCGGATCTGATCCATACAGGTAAAAATGAAACGGATTATACCGTGATTCCCTGCCTCGGAGAAACAGCTGAAGATCAGGTACTTTATACCTATCCGGTCTTCAGTACGGCGCTTTCCGCCTCTGTTTCTGAAAATGAAGAGAAAAAAGCTGCAGCCATGCAGGTTTTGCAGGCAATGTACAGTGCAGATGCCCAAAAAACTCTGGCAGAAGGGGCCGACGCGCTGATGTCGTACAGCAAAGATATCGACCTTCCGGTAAGAAGCCTTTTCGATCCCCTTTCCGGACTGATGAAAGAAAAGAAATGCTTTATGCGCTTCCTGAACAGAAACATGTTTTCAGCGGCCACATCTGCTGTCGCCGATGCCCTTAACAACGGCGCTTCCGATGAGACATTTTCATCCGTTTTTAATACAGCGCTTACCAGACCGCTGGATACGATGACTATCGGGATAAGCAATATTTCCGCCGGGAACCAGCTTGGTGAGGATTACCCTCTGGAGCGTCCGGCGGCTTCCGTCATTGCACAGGCGGTCTGGGAAGCGACCGGCGCGGATGTGGTTCTTATTGAAGGAAAAAGCGCTGCCGCGCCGATCTATAAGGGCAGCTATTCGGAATGTGACCTGAACGCTGCGGTTGCAGAAGACACACTTGAGGAAAGCACGCTTAATGGAGCGCAGCTTCAGAGTATTTTCGACGATGCGATTCTTGCGACAACGACCTATCGTTATGGGACGATTGAGCCCATCATCGACTATCCGGCGCTTGGCGGTGCGTCAGCATTCCTTTCAGCGGACGGCACGAAAAATGAAATCCGCCTTGCGGACGGCAGCACGCCGGATCCGGATAAAACCTACAGAATCGTCATTTCCGGAACGGTAGCATCCGCGCTCGGGTACCTGCGGAACCAAAACCTGGATTCATTTTCCGAAATCGATACAACGCTGCAGAGCGCCGTACGGCTCGCCCTTACTGCCGGGAATTTGCCCGCGCCGGTGTCGTATTTTAAAGTAGAGGAGGAGGACTCAGAATGAAAATGAAAAGATCCTCCGGAAAACAGTCTGCGCACTATATGGAATATGTTCTTGTCATCGTTATTGCTTTTGCTGTTTCGGCCGTTGTTTTTGCGGGCATCATGTTTTTTAGTATTATCAGCAGGTCGTCTGAGATTAAACAGCTGGAGAAGGAACGCGAACAAGCCTACGAGGACATTACGAATCTTTTCGAGCAGGGTTCCAATACTCTGACTTACGAGTCTAAAAGCTACTGCGAGACGAAGGATATTGCGCACCTTGAGGCGTACATGCAGGAGCTCACGGTGACGCGGAGCCGTGATACCGCCCTGCAGGCTCTGTACCGTATGGGGATTTCAGCGCGTGAGATCAGCCTGATGCAGAACGCCAAAATCGCATCGGATAATCTTACCGGCCGCGAAATGTGGGCGATGGAAATGGTGGCTCTAAGCACCGGGATGACAGAAGATGAATTCCCTGAGGGCATGACGGACCGTGTGACGGATGAAGAGAAAAATCTTCCGCCGGAAGAGCAGTACAGCCGCGGCTATCGCAGCGTTACGAGCGCCTCTTATTTTACGCAGAAAAGCGCCATAGATTCCTATGTGCGCGACTTTATTGCCGGCATCATGAAATATTATGGAACGGCAGTGGCGGAGGCCACGGATCCGGGAATCGGGAATCTCCTGGTACTGTTTATCCTGATTCTTGTTCTGGCCGTCCTGATGATCTTTATGCTGATGGTTTACAGCCGCCTGGAGAAGAAAAATGCTGCCGCACTGTCTTCGGCCATGCAGGCCGCCCAGGCTGCAAATGCCGCAAAGAGCGATTTCCTTTCCAGCATGAGCCACGATATCCGGACGCCGCTCAACGGCATCATCGGAATGACAGCGCTCGCAAGGGATGAGGACAATCCGCCGATGACACGCGAATATCTTGAGAAAATCGACGGTTCCGGACATTTTCTTCTTTCACTTGTTAATGATATTCTGGATATGTCCAAAATTGAAGCCGGAAAATTCCAGCTTCATCCGGAAGCCTATTCCACGACGGATTTTCTGAAATATATTGATAATGTTATCCTTCCGCTCTGCACGATGAAGGATATTGTTTTTTCCGAAAACATGTCCGAAATGCCGAAAGACGTATATTTCCTGGCGGATAAGCTTCGTTTTAACCAAATATTCTTCAACCTGCTTTCAAATGCGGTAAAATTTACGCCTTCCGGAGGGGAAATAACATTGATCCAGAAGAATACGGTTCTGGACAGAGGCCGGATTACGAGTGATTTTTTTATTGAGGATAACGGCATCGGAATGAGCGAGGAATTCCAGAAGAAGCTTTTTGGCTTCTTTGAACAGGAAAACAGGCAGCAGGAATCTGCAAGGACGGGTTCGGGCCTGGGACTTTCCATCGCAAAAAGCCTGGTGGATCTGATGGGCGGGACCATCCGTGCGGAAAGCATAAAAGGCCGGGGAACAAAATTTACGGTGCATCTTTCTTTTCCGCTCTGCGAAAAGGCTGCGGAAGAGAAAAAGGACGAGAACCTTTTAGCGGAAAGACCGGACAGCCTGGCCGGAATCATGATCCTTATGGCCGAAGATAACGATATCAATGCACAGATTACCGAAGCCCTGCTGAAGAAAAAAGGCGCCGGGGTGCGGCGCGCAGAAAATGGCAGCGAAGCTGTGGAGATCTTTTCAAAGTCGCCGGAGGGAACCTTCAATATCATCCTGATGGATATGCAGATGCCTGTCATGGACGGCCTGGAGGCTTCGCGGAAGATAAGAGCGCTTGAAAGAAAAGACGCCGCAGGCGTCCCGATCATAGCCATGACGGCGAACGCCTATCAGGAGGATGTGGATAAATGCCTGGCCGCCGGCATGAATGCGCATACAGCCAAACCGGTTGAACCCCGCGTCCTCTACCGCGTCATACTGAGCGCCTTGGGGACAGTCCCCGGGGATTCGGTTTAATGCATAGCGTATAGTCATTGGAGACGCCGGACAAAGGACAGTCCCCGGGGATTCGGTTTAACGCGTTCTCTGGGCGCCGTGGGGACAGTCCCCGGCAGTGAGAAATGTTTTGCTACCCGTGCCGTGTTCATGTATAATACGGATATCCCGCAAAATGAAGCCCTTTCCGTATGCCTGCTCTGTCGGAACAAGGCGCGGGAACGGCAGGACAAACTTAAATGATCGGAGAAGAATTATGGAAAAATCAAAGGTGTTTTTCACGGATTTCAGAACGCAGGTCGGCACGAGTACAACGGTAAAACTGCAGAGGCTCTGCAAAAAAGCGGGACTGCCGACGATTGATATGAACGGGAAATTCGTTGCCATAAAGATGCACTTCGGAGAGCTCGGGAACCTGGCTTATCTCCGCCCAAATTACGTCAAAGCTGTCGCGGATCTTATAAAGGAGCAGGGAGGCCTGCCCTTCCTCACAGACTGCAATACGCTGTATCCCGGCAGCAGGAAGAATGCACTCGAACATATGGATTGTGCCGAAATTAACGGTTTTAATACGATTACGACCGGCTGCCACGTCCTGATCGGCGACGGCCTCCGGGGGACGGATGACATTGCCGTTCCGGTGCCGAACGGCGAATACTGCAAAGAAGCTTATATCGGCCGTGCTGTCATGGATGCCGACGTCCTGATTTCGCTCACCCATTTCAAAGGGCACGAGGCGACAGGCTTCGGCGGTACCCTGAAGAATATCGGGATGGGCTGCGGCAGCAGGGCCGGGAAAATGCATCAGCATAATTCCGGTCAGCCGGTAGTACATACGGAACTTTGCCGTGCCTGCCACAGATGCGCGAAAGAATGCGGTTCGGACGCCATCGAATTTTCAACAGGTAAGGCTCATATCGTTCCGGAACTCTGCAAGGGCTGCGGACGCTGCATCGGCGCCTGTGCCTTTGACGCTATTGAAAACCTTAACTGGAATGCAAATGAAATCTTAGGCTGCAAGATCGCGGAGTACACGGCGGCGGTCTGTGCGGGGCGTCCATGCTTTCATATCAGCCTGATTATGGACGTTTCGCCGAACTGCGACTGCCACGGTGAAAATGATGCCCCGATCCTTCCGGATCTGGGGATGCTGGCGTCCTTTGATCCGGTAGCTCTTGACATGGCCTGCGCGGATCTCTGCCTCAAAGCAAGCCCGATGCCGAACAGTCAGCTTGCGGATAACCTGTCGTCTCCGGGCTGGCACTGCCATCATGACAATTTCCTTGACAGCAACCCGAATATCCGCTGGAAGGAAACGCTGGAACACGGCGAAAAAATCGGCCTCGGGACACGGCAGTACGAACTGGTATCCTTCTGATCCCGGGAATACGGTTTTAAAAACGCAGCTGCACGAAGAAGCAGGGTGCAGACCGGGAGCTTCTGATTTATGGTTAAGATACTTTA
>DCDB01000227.1 GCA_002316215.1 Lachnospiraceae bacterium UBA1066
CGCGGCAGCAAATTACGTGCCAAATCCTGATTTCTTTTCCGGCAGCACGTAATTCCGGACGCTCCGCCGGCATCCGCGGCAGCAAATTACGTGCCAAATCTTGATTGCTTTTGAAACGGTACGTAGTCCCGGGCCTCCGCCCAGCATCCGCGGCAGCAAATTACGTGCCAAATCTTGATTTCTTTCCGGTTTACGGGTAATCACGGTCTTCCGGTGTGTAAACTCCAACCGGATTTACCTGTAAAGTCCGAGGAAGTTAAGATTTACTGGTAATATTGAGAAATCGACCGATAAAATGAATTCTGCAGAAGTTTATCATAAAGAGAGATTGCGGCAGAAATGTGTCACGGCTGTGGCAAAAAACAGGCATTTTCTCAGGAACGCTTCACGGTAAATGAAAATTCGCTCCCTTTCCCCGGCTCGCTTGTCACTTCGATTTTCTCGCCCATTCCATGAATCAGTTCTTTGGCGATGGACAGCCCGATCCCGCTGCCCTGCGTATTGCGCGCCTTATCTTCTTTATAGAAACGGTCAAACACATAAGGAAGCACGTCTTTTGCAATTCCGACGCCATTATCACGGACGGAGAGCCGGACGTAAGTCCTGAAAATGCACGCATCCAGAGTAACCTTCCCGTCTTCCTGCACAAACTTAAAGGCATTATCCATCAGGATGTGCAGAAGCTGGAGGATCCGGTCTTCATTTGTAAAAAGAGGGGGCATCCGTCTTCTGTTTTACGATCACTGTCCTGCCGCTCTGCAGACGGGAAAGTTCAAGGATTTCCGACGTCAGCTTCTGAAGCCTGTTGCTTTCATTTAAAATGATGCCATAGTACCGCTGCCGTGTCGCATCATCAGAAACAAGCCCGTCGGACAGGGTTTCGGTCAGGGCTTTAATGGACGAAATCGGAGATTTCAGTTCATGGCTGACATTGGCGACATATTCCCGCCGTACGCTTTCAAGATGCTTCGTATCGTCAAGATACAGTTTCAGCAAAACACTATAATGAGAATCGGAACATCGCTTTTTTCCGGATTTCCCTGCACACATCCGTCCCCATGATTTTCGGCAGCATGATGTCCAGGATAATCAGGTCGTATTTTCCGGTCGCCGCCTTCTTCAGCGCCTCCTCGCCGTCATACGCTGAATCATAAGTCATATTCTCCGCCGTCAGATAGGCGGAAATGCTTTCATGTACTGTACCGCAATGCTGTCATCGCAGATTAAAATACGCGGAAGATCATTTATCTTTTTATCTTTCGCCGGTTCAATCATGATGTATCTCCTATCCTCCGATTTCCTGTCCCCGATTTCCTGTCCCTGATTTCCCGTCCCTGATTTCCTGTCCCTGCCTTCCTGTCCCTGATTTCCTGTCCCTGATTTCCCGTCCCTGATTTCCCGTCCCTGATTTCCCGTCCCCGATTTCCTGTCCCTGATTTTCCGTCCCTGATTTCCTGTCCCTGACTTCCTGTCCTGCATTCGAAAGTCACGGAAACAATCAATATTCTGAAAATGAATGCGCTTCCTATTTCATCTTCAGGATTGCATTCAGCCACTTTTCCGCCGCGCGGCCGGGCCTTGCATCTCCTGTAATCCACATCTCTTCGATCATCCATTCTCCGAAGTGGCCGCTTCCGGTCAGCTCTTTTAAGTCTTCTTCCGTCATATCTGTAAAATGACGCCCGTTCCGTTCGCCTTCAAAGTTCCCGTACTTAAACGATACGTACAGGCAGCCGCCTGGTTTTAAAGCAGCCGCCATCCGCCGAAAAACATCCGGGAGCTCCCCTTTGGGAAGATGCAGAAGCGAAGCGCAGGCCCAGATCCCGTCGTATTCTGCGGCGGCATCCAGTTCCCGAAAGCGCATGCATTTCACCGGAATTCCTGCATTTTCCGAAGCAATCCGGCAAAGCTCAGGAGAGCCGTCCGCCGCATCCGCGCGGTACCCCGCCTCCAAAAATGCCTTCGCATCCCGCCCGGAACCGCAGCCGAAATCCAGGATGCGAGCCCCCGGTGCAAGATACTTAAGGAATCTTTCGCGAAGTCCGGAAACATCCACAGAAAAAGTATCGGCGCTGTAACTGCGAGCGGTTTTATTGTAGTATTCTAATGTTTTATTATCCATTATTTCATTCCGCGGATCCGGGACTCAGTCCTTTGCCTTGATATTTCATTCCGCAAATGAAGAACTCAGTCCTTTGCCTTGATATTTGCCAGCCCTGATATAGAGTTTACCCTGCATTTCAGTCCTGTGAATTGTTTCATAGTACCATATACTCCCACTTAAAACAGTCTAATAATATCACGAATCATTTTTATTTCATATTTCGAAAACTAGTCATCATCCGAGTCATACACGAGGTATCTCCTAAAATGACACAATATTTCCCCATAAATGTAAAAATTTATTTACTTTTGCCATCCTTTCACTTATAATCAGGGTGTCTAAAGAAATATGTGCTGTTTAGGGCGGTGTCTATTTATAGGCGCTTAACTCAGCGGTATAAGCTAGCCTTAAGGGGGTTCGCTGATAGGTATTTGTTTACAAATGCTTATGTCAGCGAGCTCCTTTCTTTTTCCATTTCAAATAATCATATATTCGGATCAGTCTTCTTATATTTGTTATAATATTTTCCGGACTGTCTTGAAAGATATTATCTTCTTTATGCGCATTTTTGTCGCCTTCAAACGCTCCGTTTTATCAGTTCCGCATATCTGTGAGAATCAAATCAGTATGTTTTCTTACATCAGTTTTCTTACATCAGTTTTTTTGCAAATCCGAAGTTGATAAATTTTCCTGCAAGCAGGAAACCATTTGTATATTCGACACTCACATCGTAAATATTAAGTATCATTCATTTTCCATTCCGCGAAGCCCTGAGACTGAGCGCTTTGATAGGACGGATGTACCATCAGATACAATTCATCCTGAAATGCCGCACGGTCAATTCCGTGGGAATAAAGTTTTTCCCGGGCTTCGTCGCTGTTCACATGCTCTTTTTCACACTTTTCAAATACATCTCTGATATGTTCATTTTCCCAGATGACACAGTAAGACTTATACTCTTCCGCACAGAGCAGCGGGAAAAACCGGTCCCAGTTCGGAAGACCGTTTCCTTTGCTGCTGTTTATCTCTCTCGTCGTCGGTATCAAATCCCAGAGTTCGTCATGCGCCACATAAGACCACGGAACAAAATGATCCAGAGAAATTCTGTTCCGGTCAATGATTTCAATATCAGGCGCATATATATTCCGGATCTCATAGTGCTCCGCGACCGCCTTCCAGAAATTCCTCGCCTTCTCCATCTTCCTCTCAGCCGGAGGCTTCAGTTTGTCTGAAATGCCCGGGACACTGGGATTTCTCTTCTGCAGATAGCAGACCAGATTATAATTGAGCCACCCGAGAATAATCGTCTGATTTAATGAAAAGTAATCCATCCAGGCTTTCTGGATATGGATTGTCCTGTTCAGACCGCCTTCTTCCCCAAAATGATAAATGACTCTTGTATTCTGATTAACTCTGGCAATGACATCCCCTGTATTATCCCATACCCGGCCTTTGACATCGTAAAGGAAGGGTGCCTGCAAGCGATAAGGAACCATCTTGGTCAGCGTTGACTCATACGCTTTCAGTCTTCTTGCCGTTTCATTATTCTTCGTGTCAGCTTCATTTTCAAGCGTTTCCAGAAATGCATATATTTTACGCGGCTCCGCGGCCGACGTCAGCCCGCTGTCTCCCTGAATCTCCCTCACAAGTTTTTCCAACGTGTCCAGCGGCCCCAGGTTCAAATGATACTCCGACACCATATACCACGCATCGGTAATCATATGATGAATAATCTCCCCGAACGTCACCGTCTCCTTCCCTTCCATCGCGTAGTCAAGGATGCCCTTAAACCAGAAAATCTTATACGACTCACTCATGTCGTTAAAGATTCTGGAAAATGAACTTATGGGAAGAATTGAACTTTCGGGAAGATTCATG
>DCDB01000363.1 GCA_002316215.1 Lachnospiraceae bacterium UBA1066
AACAGCAGATGCTGGCCATGGGGCGCGCCCTTATGTCGCATCCGAAGATCATCCTGATGGACGAACCTTCCATGGGGCTGTCCCCGATCCTCGTAAATGAAATTTTCGGTATCATAAGCGATGTTTCGGCCGCAGGCACGACCGTTCTTCTGGTCGAGCAGAACGCCAAAAAGGCGCTTTCCATTTCCAACAGGGCTTACGTTCTTGAAACGGGCAGTATTTCTGTCTCGGGCACGTCGGAAGAACTTTTGAATAACGACTCCATACGAAAAGCGTATCTCGGGGAGTAAGAAGGAAAAAAATATATTTTCGGTCGACGGGAGGCTGGCATGAACCAGAAAATAGTCATTACAATCAATCGTGAGTACGGCAGCGGCGGACGCACCATCGGGGAAATGCTCTCAGAAGACATAGGTCTCCATTATTATGACAAGGAAATACTGAAACTGGCGGCAGATGATTCCGGCATCAGCGAGGCTCTTTTCAACAATGCGGATAAAAATTTCCGCGATACGCGGCTCTTCAAGGTTGCAAGATCCGTCTACAGCGGCGAACTGATTCCGCCCGAGAGCAATGACTTTACTTCCAATCAGAATCTTTTTAATTATCAGGCGAAAATCATCCGGGAGCTTGCGCAGGAAGAATCCTGCATCATCGTCGGACGCTGCGGGAATTTCATTTTAAAAGATATGGAAAATGTCGTGCGCGTCTTCATCCATGCGCCGCACTATTTTCTTCTGCAGGAGGCCCTTAAGAAGAAGAGCCTTCCGCCGAGGGAACTTGAGCAGTACGTGGAAAAAGAAAATAAGCGCCGTGCGGCTTACAACCTCTACTATACCGGCCAGGACTGGGCGGATGCCCACAACTATGACCTCTGCCTTGATTCCTCCAAACTCGGTTTTGAGCGCTGCGTGGAAATCATCAAAGGCTATATGCAGGTACGTTTCGACGGCCTGACGTTTTAACGTTTGCTTCATGACATGCTGCCGGGGGCTGGGCGGGTGCGACGGAGCAGATTATAACGAATTATTTATGATGTGACGGAGACGGTATTTCTGTTGACGAGCTATGCCTGCTGACAGAGGAGCCGTCTCATTGTATTTTACGAACCTGGAAAGCGGGATGCACGGGTTTTATCCGGCTCATTGCGTTTCAGAATCAGGGAGTCAAACTGAAAATACCGGAGCAAAAACCGGAAGCTGTTTCTTATAATACCAGAATTTGAAAAGTTTTCTGCTTTTTGATAATTATGCAACAGATCGGCCGTTTTCAGACACTGTATCTATAGAACCGGTTCAAGTAACTTTTGTGGAGGAAGGTCATGGAAGAGATGGCGGCTCTGGCTGAAAAGGCGAGGCGCGGCGATACGGAGGCTTTTTCGCAGCTCTATGCCGGCGTTTATAAGGATCTTTACCGTTTTGCGCTTTACGTTCTCGGCCACCGTGAGGACGCCGAGGATGCTGTTGCCGATACGGTGCTTGCGGCATACGGACAGATCGCGTCGCTTCGGAATGCGGAAGCTTTCCGGGCATGGATTTTCAGGATTTTGTCCAACCGCTGCCGCCGCACGCTGAAGACTTATGTAAACAAGACCGAGGAGCTCGACGAAGAGCTGCCCGATCCGCGTCCGGATTTTACGGAAAATGACAGTCTTCGCGCGGCGTTTGCGTGTCTTACGGAAGAGGAGCGTGTCATCATTTCCCTGCATATCTTCGGCGGCTACACCAGCCGCGAGATCGGAAAATACCTTCACATGAACGATGCAACCGTCCGCTCCAAGGAGAGCCGGGCTCTTGCGCGCCTGAAAAACGGGGAGGCCCTGTTATGAACGAAGACGAGATGCTGCGGAAGCTTAAGGATTCCGCTGAAGACACAGAGATTCCGTCCGGACTTGAGCCCGGAAATATCCGGAAAAACCTCGAAGACAATAAAGAGAAAATTAAGAAAAAGTCCGAAGAAGCGAAAATATATAAATTTGCCAAAATCGCCAGCCTTGTGACTGCAGCAGCCGTCGTTGCCTTTCTTATTCCGATGGCTGTGATTATTTCCGGCAATCTTAAGAAGAATAATACAGGTGCAGCCGCCGGGGCGGCCGGAAACACAGAATCCGGAGTAACAGCAGGTACTGTTGAAGGAAGCGCGGGACAGACAGCCGGAAGTACAGGGCAGGCGGATGGTTCAGATATCCAGGCGGGGCAGACGGCCGGCACAGTATCTGCCGGAAAAACGTCTCTTACTTCTGTTTTTACGCCGGCCGGAGACTATGAAACGCTTTATAACAAGCTGAAAGATGCGGCAAATAGCAGTTATTATTACGGCTACGGAATAGCGGCGGATACGACCGACGGAACGACAGCCGGTGCAGCGGTGACGGAAAATGCAGCTGCTGCGGGGAATACTGCCGCGGCCGCAGCGTCTTCCGAAGCGAAATCGCAGACGGCTTCCTCTACGGGAGACTATTCCGGGACGAACCTTCGTGAACAAGGCGTTGACGAAGGCGATATCGTCAAAACGGACGGACAGTACATTTACATTCTGGACAATACTTCGGGCGTGCGTATTGTAAAGGCTGACGGAGCAACGCTTTCGGACATCGGGAGCATAAAGCCTGAGCTTGGTTCGGGGAGCGTCCTCGACATGTACGTGAGCGGCGACAGGCTGATCCTTGTGATCCAGCAGTACTCGACTTCCCTCGAAAGCACGGACTCTGATACTTATGCCGTTCAAAACAAGGCTTCGGTCTCTGCGCAGACGTATGACATTTCCGACCGGCAGAACCCTGCCCTTGCAGGCGAAATCCAGGCGGACGGCTATTACGAAACCGCACGGCTTACCGGAGGCGTCCTGTATCTTATGACGACCTATGCCCCGGAAAATGCAGTAAATCCGGTGCTCTACAGGTCTTATGACGTCACGACGGCCACAGCAGACGGGAGCTCCGGAGCGGACTCACGCAATACGGATTCTGCTTATGACCAGACCTCCTTCCTGGCTTCCGGGGCGGTTCCGGAAGTGAACGGTGCGACTCTCCCGGCGGAAGACATTTATCTTCCGACGAATACGACGGTGGAAAATTATCTGGTCCTTACATCGGTACGCCTGACGGATCCGTCCGTTCCGATCGACTCCAAGGCCATTTTGTCCTACAGCAACAATATGTACGTCAGCACGGATGCCATTTTCCTCGACGCAACTTCCTGGATGGGCACGGACGGCACGACGATCGCGCGCATCGATTTTGCGGACGGCGTCTTTACGCCTTCGGGAGCCTGCACAGTGCCGGGCATCATCAGCGATTCATTTTCCATGGACGAAGCGGCGGACGGAACCTTCCGCGTCGCATCGACCGTGTACAGCGACACTTCCTCCTGCGAAGTCCACATTTTCGACCGGGAAATGAACCCCGCCGGCAGCCTTACGGATATTGCTCCCGGCGAAACCTTGCGGAGCGCGCGGTTCCTCGACAGCATCTGTTACATCGTGACCTATAAAAACACGGATCCGCTTTTCTCCGTCGACCTTTCGGATCCTCAGAATCCGAAGCTTTTAGGCGAGCTCAAAATCACCGGCTTCTCGGAGTACCTTCATTTCTGGGGGGATCATGAGCTTCTCGGATTCGGTTATGAGACGGATCCCGCGACCAGTGAGACCAAAGGGCTGAAGCTCTCCATGTTCGACATTTCCGATCCGTCAAATGTCACGGAAGAGGCGAAAATCGTGCTGACGAACCTGACCTACGCCGAGGCCCTGTCGAATTACAAGGCGCTGCTCATAAATGCGGACAAGAACATCATCGGTTTTACGGCGGGAAATACTTCTTATTCAATGGGCAAAGCTACGGAAAATTATATGGTTTTCAACTACAGTGACGGCAGTTTCAATAATCTTTTCAATACGATTCTGAACGAGGATGTTTACGGATATTCCTACGATATCCGCGGAATCTATATCGGAAATTTCTTTTATCTGGTTGGCAAAAATGCGATTACGGCTTATGATATGAGTAACGGTTTTGCGGAGGCAGGGAAGCTGTC
>DCDB01000058.1 GCA_002316215.1 Lachnospiraceae bacterium UBA1066
TCCTTGCTTTGGACGGCATTATTATAATTTGCATTTACCGTCAACGTTCCCGTTCCGTTGAACACCAGATCCGTCTTGCTGTAAATCGCAGCGGAAAGATCCGTATCCGCATACGACGAACCGTCCGTCACTTCATTTTCCGTACCTTCGGCAAGGGAAATGACGACCTTATCCGCCTTGACGCAGTTGATGGCCGGTCCGTCGGAATTTGTAATTGTGAAACCATTAAGGACAATCCGGACGTCGCTCTTTTTCGTTGCATCCACGGTAATGGAACCGTCCGTTATGGCGCCGGTAAAGACATAAGTTCCGGGCTCCGTAATCGTAATATCTGTACCGCTGTAAGTTGCGCCCGTTCCGCTTTCCGTAACAGAATCGCCATTTCCGGTAATCGTCGTATAAGATGAAGATGTCCAGTCTGTATATTCATCTGAATCCTTGAAATTGGCCATATCCGCCGTCACCACCAGATCGGAAACTGTCGCCGAATCTGTCGAGGCCGCGGCAGCCGTTGTCCCGGACACTGTCGATGCGCTTCCTGATGACGATGCCGTCGTACCGATACCGCTGCAGGCCGTCATAACCGCCATGGCCGCCGCAAGGACAACCGCCAGCATCCCCTTTCTCAGGCTTTTCTTAACCATATGAACCTCCTAAATACAGGAATTTATAATACAGCTTTCGATGAACAAATCCGCTGCAGAGAATTGTATGACGCAACCGCTAAAGTCCGGAAAATGGTACTTCCGGCCTTACATAATTGTGTGAACTGGATACAATCTATACAAACTGCATACAATTCACACAATTTTCTTACGGCTTTTATTCGATTGTTTTATACAGCCTGCCCTGATTCTTTCACGATACCCTGCAGACCTTTGCAGCTATTCTTTTTCAGCTTTCTTTTATAGCTACTCTTTTACAGCTTTCTTTTACAGCTTTTCTTTTACAGCTTTTCTTTTACAGCTTTTCTTTTACAGCTTTCTTTTACAGCTTTCTTTTACAGCTTTCTTTTACAGCTTTCTTTTATTGCTATTCTTTTGCAATTATCCTTTTGCAGCTATTCTTTTACAATTCCGGAATGTTTTCCACATGGCGCCCGCAGACGATGGAAAGATTCCCGTTCCTGACCCGGATATCGTCAATCATCTGTTTCTCCTGCTTTGCATCCTTCAGGCTGATATCATAATCCAGCTCGTACATGCTGCCCAAATTCACGGTCTTAACTTTTTCCAGTTCCGCACGTGAGGTGTATTTTGCAAAAAGATCGTCAAAGAGCTCTGTATAGTCAAGATTTTCGGGGATCGTAATCTTAAGATGCTTGTCCAAACCCTTTTTCTCGCCGAATTTTGTCCGGTTGAGGATCATAAACACGCAGGCGATAATCACTGTGATAATTACGGCAAAGAGGATCTGCCCCATTCCGCAGGCCAGGCCGATGGCCATGGCGAAGAAAATGCCGAGGATTTCTTTCGAGGTTCCCGGAACTGAGCGGAATCTGACAAGTGAGAATGTACCGAGTACAGCTACCGCACTTCCCAGATTGCCGCTCGTCATCAGGATCACAACCTGAACGAGTGCCGGAAGAAGAGCCAGTGTCACGACAAAACTCTTGGAATACCTGTCCGTGCTGCTCTTCATATAGACAAATGCAACAACGATTCCTAAAACCAGCGCCGCTGCGATGCAGATGAGCGCGCTCTCCATTGAAATGCTTCCTGAACTGGTATCAATTAAGCTTGTGAACATAATGCGTACCCCCTCTTAGAATTTTCTTCTGTGCGGCTGCCGGCATCTTCCGTGCCTTCCGCCTGTATTAGTGTATCTGCAAATCCGGCATTTCCTGCCTGCGCTGCTCTGTCTGTATATCCGGCGTTCTCCGCCTGCGCGCCGCTTCCTGCATTTTCAAAAACAGCTGTCTGCGCGTTCGTTACTGTGTATATTTTCCCGTATTTGGAAAATGAAGCCGGGTAAAGCTGAAGTTCCGACAGGATGCGTGTGAGGTAAAGCGGCATCGCGTCGCCTGCCTTGATCTCCAGAAGATAGCTGCCGTCCGGATCAAGCAGATCCCCGTAATCGCCTTTGGAAAGGAAAAGATCCTTTTCACGGTAGCGGATGTTCCGGTCGATCGTGATGCGGAGCGCCGGATCCTTTTTTCCGAAATAGGCTTCCCGGTCATATCCTAAGAAGAGTTTCGGCACCGGCTTGTAAAAATCCCTGAAATAAGCAATTTCCCGGACAATCTGGCTGTCTTCCTTCGGACGGATTCCGTAATTCAGGAATGCTTCGGCCTCCAGATAAGGAAGCGCTGCGCGTCTTTTATAGACGACGCCGTCGAATTTCTTCTTGATTTCGGCAAATGCAATACTTTCATTTCCCGGAACGCCGTAACTGCGGAGCCTGAGCTTTTCCTTATATTTCGGCTTCCCCAAGGAACGGCTGACAAGGAGGTTATCGTCTGTATCATAATAAATATTGCAGATGGCGGAAAGTCCGTATTCATCAAGCTGCATATACGGCTCCATCGCCGCCATAAAAGCCTCATATCTTTCCTTCGGCACCAGATACTTGATCTCGACCCGCTCGAAAATCGTGTTGAAAGCTGCCTTCGTCTCCGAAACAGCTGCCTTACTCTCCGTGGCGTCCGCCTTTATGTCCGGGCTTCTGTCTTTTCTTTCAGCGAATATTTCATTTAGCATTTCTTCCATATCAACCGCCTCCTCCTTCACTGCTCCTTGAAATGAACTCCTCGATTGCTTATTTGATTGTAAAATCATTGTAAAGTCGAATTGTGTTCCGGAATTGCTTAATTTGTGAAAAGGGTGTGAACCTGCGGCCAATTGCAACGAACAGACGGGGGCGCCCTGATTCTGTGCTAATGTCAATGTATCGCAATTCATAAACTTACAAAAATCCCCATGGCCGTTGATGACGGACCATGGGGATTTTTCATTTTCAAATTCTTCGACTCTCATTCTTTTTCAGCCGCATAAGCTGTCAGTTCTGCATTTCCAGCCCCTCGCTTATTTAACCGGGGTAAGCTGCCACTTCTGGGCGGCCGTTCCGTTGCCTGTCCAGCACTGGATCTGCGTACCGTTTTTCGTCCCTGCATTTTGCACATCCATATAGAGGCCGTTGCAGGCCGACTTAAGCGATACCGTGCCGTCGCTGTTCTTTTCGACGAACCAGTTCTGCGCCGCCGTATAGTTGTTCGTATACAGCTGGACCGGCGTGCCGGCGGCCTTTCCCGCACCGCTTACATCAACCGCATAACCATCCCCGGGAAGGAGCCTGTACGCACCGCCGCGGCCGTATGCCAGATAGAATCTCTGCGCCGCCGTGCCATTCCTGCCATAAAGCTGTATCTTCCCGCCGTCCGCCCTGACATTTCCGGAAAGATCCAGGCACTTGGAAGAATCAAGGGCACTTGTGAGTGTATACCAGCCCGGCTTCAAAGATACCGTGCCCACCTTCTCCGCCAGGAATCTCTGGTTATTTTCTCCGCTGTTTCCATAGAGCTGCGCATTCGTTCCCCGGGCCGTCCGGCTGCCTGCGATGTCGATTGCGAAGTCCCCGAGCCTCGAGATAAATGTAATGCTTCCGTCGTCATTGTACCGGATGCTCCACTCCTGCGCCGCTGTGCCATTGTCCGTATACTGCCGGACGTTCGTGCCATTTTCAGCCCTTCCGCCGGCCGCGTCGAGGACACGCCCCGAGCAGTAGGCCGCAAACTCCCAGTAGCCGTCATCGTTTTTGATTGCGATGAACTTCTGGGCATCGGTGCCGTTGTCCGTCCAGAGCTGCAGGTTGGCCGCCTGCGCATCCGATGCATTTGAGATATCCAGCACCCTGCTCCTGTCGAGCATCGAACGGAAGGTATAAATCCCGCCCGCCTCGATCAAAGCGGCCGGCTTCTTCGTGAGCGTAATTTCCTGCACCGGCGCAAGCGTTCCTGCGCCAATGGTGACATTATAATGGCTGGTAACTGCCTCATAGCCTTCCGGCACCGCCGTCACAGACAGATAGTAATCGCCCCAGGCAAGGTCTGTAAAATGAACGACCCCGGCTGTGATTCCGCCTGCCGTAAGGCTTCCGTCCGCCGTCGGGCCCGCTGCGGCAATCGAGCCGTCCGCAGCCTTCCTGAGCTCGACCGTTACGCCGTTTACACCGTCAGCCGTGCTGCCTGTACCACCCGTACTGCCCGTGCCGCCTGTGCCGCCTGTACCAGCCGTGCCGCCTGTGCCGCCTGTACCAGCCGTGCCGCCTGT
>DCDB01000104.1 GCA_002316215.1 Lachnospiraceae bacterium UBA1066
GGGTATCGACTCAGCCAGAAGCTGCAGCTTATAGCAGGAAGTAAGAAGAACACGGACAGCCGCTGCTTCGCCCATATCCTGTTCCGCATTGATCTGTGACGCCAGCGTCTCAAAATCGAGATACGGTTCAAACATTTTCCTATCCAGCTTCTCGAAAAGATACGGCATCACCGCCTTTTCAATCTTCGGTTCAGCCTCATTACTGAAGCGCATCCGTGCAATATCATTTTTGGCAATATCCCCGATCCCGATAAAGGAAGACAGTCTCCCGGGAAGAAAATCTTTCATAGCTTTTCTGGGCAGAACCCTTTGTTCTCCATGGCTGTAAAACAGCCGCGCCGGCACCGTCAGGGAAAAATCGACGAGACGGGCACCCAGGAACGGAAACATATAAAACGTACCGCAGTCCGCCCCCGCCGAAGCGGCAAGGAGCGTCCGGCTTTCAAGATTCCCGGTCATGAAATTGCGGACAGGATCAAGACCGAAATAATACCGCTGCGGAGGCACGGACGCCCGCATTTTTTCGGCAAAAGCAGGATTCAGAAAGGAAAAGTTAAAACCGTTTCCGTCGATTGCGTTCCATGTCTGCTTCGCCTTTTTCAGGTTCGTGAAGGCCTTCTTGTAAAAACGGCAGAACTTTCCGGGGGATCCGTCAGCAAAAAAGACAGCTTCCCTGAAAAATGCTCTCCAATCGCCTGTTTTGAGCAGATAAGCCGGTGAGATGCGCATCGTGATGCCTTCATCTCCTCCCCAGCCCGAAAACACCGCCCTTACGCCATTTTTTGCAAATGCTTCCATGCCGGCAGTAATCACGCCGGTATAATATTCACAGATATCCTTATGCTCAAGCCTTCGGACGTTCTCTTCAGGGTTTGTATCTTTCTCCGTATTGCGATAAATGCAGGTATTGCCTTTCTCCTGGCAGAATTCACGAATGAAAGGCCGTTCATCCTCTTCACCGTCTTTTCCTTCTACGAGCGGAAAGTCCCGGACAGAAGGCGTCCAGGTGAGAAGCGGCGGCAGAGGCCTGCCCTCTTTCCCGGCATAGTAATCCAGCACACTGCAGATAATTCCCGAATCCAGGCCGCCTGAGAATTCCGCCCCGAAGTCCGCTCCGGCAAGAGCGTCCCGTCGCACTTTAACCGCATCCATGATCAGCTTTCGTGCGTACTCCTCATACTCGCTGTCCCGTGAAAACTTTCTGGCTTTTCTCTGTCCGGGGATCCAGAAACGTTCCTCCGACCACCTGTCTTTCTTCCGCTTTCCGTAAAATCCTGAGATTCCGCCGGGATTCCCGGTAAGAATTGTCCCGTGCGGCACCTTCCGTACCGCTTCAAAAAGTGTACGTGACACCGGACCGTTTCCGCTCATCGTAAGATGCCGGTAAAACGCCGCTTCGTCAATCCTGCCGTCCGCACCCGGCAGCTTAAAAAAAGCCCGGTAATCAGAAGCCACAGAAAGGAAACTGCTGCATTCCATCATATAAAGCGGCCGGATGCCGAGATGATCGCGGATCAGTGTAATCCTTCCATCCTGCCGCCCCACGCAGACAGCCGCAAAATCTCCGTTCACACGCAAAAGGCCGGCTCCGCCTTCATTTTCATAAATGTTAAGAAGCAATTCACCGTCGCTCATGCCATCCGCGCCTTTTACGGAAAATTCCGAACGGTTGTAAATGATGGCATCGGCTGCCGCTATATATTTTTCTGTTCGGATAAGAGGCGGGCCTGCCGGAACACATCTATGAAAGAGCCCAATGCAGGCTCCCATAACAAACGGTCTTACTCCCGGAATCACTTCTGCATAAGTTTCCTCACTTCCGTAAGAAAGCAGAGCCTCACGGAGGATTTCTCCGCGGGCTTTAAGGTCTTCTTCTTTAAGTTTTTCTTTTGGCATATAAAAAAAAATCGCGCTCATGCCGCCATTATAGCATGAGCTTCGAAATCTGCGGCATTCTTTTTCTTTATCTTCCGAAATCATCCCGGAACTGCTATAATATGTCCGGCGGCGATATCCGCCGGAGGGTGAAATGGACGAACTTAAAAATATAATCTTAAGCCACAGCGAAAAATATCCGGAAATGGAGATTGCCGACTTTGTGAAACTCATTTATCAAAATGAATTCGCAGACAGCCGGATATCTGTTAAACCGGAGGAAAGCCTTGCGCTTATAAAGCGTGAAATGATGGCCGCAAATCCCGCCGAAGGCACGAAACTTCTCTTTCCTGTCGGGAAAGGGCTCTTCCGCCTTGACTTAGGCGCTGCCAAGCTGCAGATGCTTCCCGCCGAAAAAATAAATGAAGATTTTCTACAGACCGCCTCCTGCGTTACAGGTTCGGAAGCTTCCTTTGAAGAAAAACTTACCGTCCTTGCAAAACTATGTGAAGACGGCGAACTGCCTTTCAGCCCCGATGAACTCTCGGTCTTCCTTTCCGACTGCCAAAAAAAAGGCTGGCCTGAACCTCCCCACAGCGCCGCCTACACGGCAGCCTATCATCCGCATTACCGCATTATCCGCAGAGGGGCCCGGGTGCAGGGGCGCTCCTGAAGCGCCTCATCCTATTGTCAGGCAGCATGTCATATTGCTAAGCAGCGTGTGCTGTTGCTGAAAGGCTCTGTCCGATTTTGCTGCAAGTCCTGTCCTTTTGCTGCGGGCCGGTCTTATCGCTGCCGTTTAAGGATTGATGTTATCTGCTCTGTCCGATACGCTGTGAAATGAGGTCTGCTGCTTCTTTGATATATTCCCCCATCTTCATCTCCTTCGTCCCTGCCACGGTTATGCGGCAGCGGCTGACAGGAATCAGGACTTTTTCGGCATCGCTTCCGGAAATCGCTTCCGCCATTCTCGGCGTTATTTCACCCAAAAGCGCATTCGCGCTGATAATTCCGATCGGACCTGTGATGATATCCGCATGCACGGCATTGACGGCAATCGGGTTTTCTCCTGAAGCCCCCCTCGACGCTCCTGCCCGCA
Organism: Lachnospiraceae bacterium UBA1066; assembly: GCA_002316215.1. GTDB lineage: Bacteria > Bacillota > Clostridia > Lachnospirales > Lachnospiraceae > Chordicoccus. The sequence goes on from DCDB01000104.1 coordinate 2,975, forward strand.
TCATCTGCGATGTTGCCTGTGAATTTGTTCCGACAGCTATGATCTCACAATCCGGCTTTCTCGAAAGAAGCTCTCCGATGATCGTGCTTCCTATTCTTCCGCCCTGTCCGTCCACAACCATAATAAGCATAAGAAACCTCCTGGCAAAAATCTCTTTTCATTTTCCAGTATAAGCCATTTCCCTGCTGTGTAAAAGATGTTTTATTTCCGGAAAAGTGCTATACTGTTTTCTTAATCAAATGAAGGGATGGTATGACATGGAATATCAATGCGCCGACAGGATCAGGCATTTTAAAACAGGAATTTTTACTGCAATGGATGAAAAAAAAGCTGCCCTTATAAAGGCTGGCGTAAACGTCACGAATCTTTCCGTCGGGACTCCTGATTTCAGACCTCCCGAACACATCATAAAAGCTGTTGAAGAAGCTGTAAAGGATCCCCTCAACTACCGCTACTCTCTCGTCGATTCGCAGGAGCTTTTGGATGCTGTCGTGTCCTATTATAAAAAAAGATATCACACGGTCATTTCCCCGGACGAAGTTACCGGCGTCCACGGCACCCAGGAGGGCATGGGACATCTCGGCCTTGCCATGTGCAATCCCGGGGATGCCGTCCTGCTTCCGGATCCGGGCTATCCGATCTACGAAGCCGGCTCTTCCCTCGGAAATGCCGATATTTATTATTATAATCTTATCCGCGAAAATGACTTTCTTCCGAACATCGAAGAGATTCCTGAAGATGTATTGAAGAAAACGAAATTCATTGTCCTCTCCTACCCTTCCAATCCGGTAGGCGCCGCAGCCCCGAAATCTATGTACGAGAAGATTATCGGATACGCTAAGAAATACGGCTTTTTCATCATCAATGACAATGCCTATTCCGATATTATCTTCGACGGGCGCGAAGGCTATTCCTTCCTGGAAATCCCGGGGGCTAAGGATGTGGGCGTCGAATTCTTCTCGCTGTCAAAATCCTTCAATCTCACCGGCCTCCGCGTTTCATTTTTAATCGGTAATAAATCCATCGTCGATGCGCTGAAGCTGCTCCGCAGCCAGTACGATTTCGGAATTTCCTATCCGGTCCAGGCAGCCGCCGTCGCCGCTCTTACCGGCCCTCTTGATGAAGTCCGCAGGCAATGCGCCGAATATCAGGGCCGAAGAGATGCCTTCCTCGGTGGTCTCAGGCGCTCCGGCTGGAATGTCCCGGATTCACAGGGTACCATGTTTGTCTGGCTCCCGGTTCCGGAAGGCTATACGTCCGTCTCATTTACCGAAAAGCTCATGGAAACAACCGGCGTCATCGGCACTCCCGGAACTGCCTTCGGCCCGCACGGTGAAGGCTACATCCGTTTTGCCCTCGTGCGTCCTGCGGAAGAGCTCGGGAATCTGGCCGGAATAATCGGAGAGAAAATGAATTTCTAAAAAAAATACGGATAGTTGCCGCCTCAATAACGCCTGAGATGCCAGAAAGAATCAGGAATTGATAATACGGATGGTTGCCGCCTCAGGCATGCATAGC
>DCDB01000269.1 GCA_002316215.1 Lachnospiraceae bacterium UBA1066
GGGAAGCACAAGACCGGGAAGCGCAAGATGCGGATGACCGCATGAGAAGAGACAGGAAACGGCGGTGCAGATTATGGTAACGAAACGGACAAAAGAGATACTTGCAGTTCTTGACCAGATGTACGGCACGGATATGCACTGCTATCTGTCACATGAAGATCCGGGTCAGCTTCTCATCGCCACTATCCTTTCAGCACAGTGTACTGATGCGCGTGTGAATATTGTGACGAAAAGCCTGTTTAAAAAGTACCCGGATATGGCGGCCTTCGCCGGCGCGGATATCCGGGAACTGGAAAATGACATCAAATCAACGGGCTTTTACCACAATAAGGCGAAAAATATTATCGCCTGTGCGCGGGCACTGATGGAGAAATACGGCGGTGAGGTGCCTTCGGATATGGATGCGCTGACCTCCCTGCCCGGTGTCGGCCGGAAGACCGCCAACGTGATCCGTGGAAATGTATTTAACGAACCGTCCGTTGTCGTGGATACGCATGTGAAACGCATTTCCAGGAGGCTTGGGATGACGGAGGAGACGGATCCGGAGAAAGTGGAATACGATCTTATGAAACGCCTGCCGAAGGATCACTGGATCCTCTGGAATCTCCAGATTATCGCATTCGGACGTTCGATCTGTACGGCGCAGCATCCGAAATGCTCCGAATGTCCGCTGACAAAATACTGCGTCGATAAACTGTATGAAAAGTACAGCTGATATAACATTATAAAGTGCAGCTGATATGGCTGTACGAAAAATGCATCTGATTTATCATTATGAAGGCGAGGTTTATGTTTAATAAAAATACACAAAGAGTTATCGTAGCGATAATTGCTATTATTTTAGTTGTCATGATGGTGCTGACGCTCGTTGCCCCGGCGGTTGCGGGAAGATAACGGAAGCATGCAGGGAAAGAATATTCGGAGAATCATTACCGTGCTTCTTGCGGGTTTGCTTGTGATACAGACGCCGGCGGTACATGTATCTGCGGAAAATGGCGGGGCAGCCATCATTCCGGCTGAGACGGCGGACAGCAGCACCGCATCAAAGACATCGGGAGATGAGGCATCCGGCAGCAGCACCGCGTCAAAGACGCCGGGAGACGAGACGTCCGGCAGCACTACCGCGTCAAAGACGCCGGAAGATGAGACGTCCGGCAGCACCGCGTCAGGGGCTTCCGGGAGTGAAACGACGGACAGCACCGCTGAAGAAACGGTTTCCGGCAGCACGATTCTTCAGGGCGTAAAAATCGGCTGTGTCGATGTGTCGGGGATGACGGAAGCGGAAGCTACCGCTGCTGTAAGCGCTCAGGTGCAGGAGATGTCGGCTAAGACACTGACGGTTAATGCCAACGGAAAGTCTGAAATGGCGGCTATCTGCGCTTTGGGCTTTACCTGGACAAATACGGACGTTGCTTCAAAGGCTGTTTCGCTCGGAAAGAGCGGAAACGTCCTCGAACGCTATAAAGTAAAAAAAGATGCGGAAAACGTCGGCATCAGTCTTCCGATCGAAAGATCCTATGATGAAGATGCGGTCTCGTCTTTCATTTCCAAAGCAGCGGAGACTACGGATGTAAAGCCTGTGTCATGCACTCTTACGCTGGGAGCGGACGGCAGTCTGCAGGTAGTAGACGGAACGGCCGGCTCGGAGGTGGATGAATATGCGTCTATGAGTACGCTCATGGTCTATCTCAATACGGGCTGGGAAAGCGGGGATCCGTCTGTCGATCTTGTCACTAATGTTACGGATCCGGAAGACGACAGGGAGCAGCTTGAGAAGATTAAGGATGTCATCGGAACAGGAGAAACAAATTATGCAGGAAGTACGGATGCCCGCTGCAGGAATGTTGAAAATGGTGTCAGACTGATCAGCGGCACGCTGCTGAAGCCGGGTGAGCAGTTCTCGCTTCTTTCGCATGTCGTGCCATTTTCCGCAGAACACGGCTATGCACTGGCTCCGTCTTATGCAGAAGGCTCGGTTGTTGATACTTATGGCGGAGGAATCTGCCAGGTTTCCACCACGCTTTATCTTGCCGTGCTGCAGGCCGAACTTCAGGTGGATTCCAGATCCAGCCATTCCATGCTCGTAGGCTACATTCAGCCATCGATGGATGCCGCGATATCTGAAGAGGGCGGAAAGGATCTCATTTTCACAAATAACACGGATTCACCGATTTACATTATGGGGACTGCGGCAAACGGCGTTATCGATTTCAGTATTTACGGTGTGGAAACGAGGGCGGCCGGACGTACAGTGGCTTATCGCAGTGAGACGCTGTCGCAGACCGATGCGACGTTCAGCCTGAAAGCGGATGATACGATCGCTTTAGGCACGCTTAAGCAGACGGCGACCGGCCATGTCGGCATGGAAGCGCGGCTGTGGAAGGACGTGACGGAGAACGGGAAGACTGTAACGACGCAGGTTAATGACAGCACCTATAATATGTCGCCGATTGCCTATACCGTCGGCACTAAAACAGATAATTCTGACGAAAAAAGCGCGATGCAGAAAGCAATTGCGGATAACGAACTGCAGGAGGTTTACAGCGTACTTGCTTCAAATGGCATCAGCGTCAATGAAATTCCAATGACCGAATGAGGAGTGGGATTTATAAAGCGATAAATGGATGAAATTATTGTTACAAAATGGATAGCACTCGGGGCTATGTCCCGGGCAATGGAAATAAAAGGGGAAGAAATCTCAAAGAGATTTCCTCCTCTTTTTGTCGAACAGGTGCGCAGCCTTGAACGCTGCTCCGAAGGCGGATGCGTAAAGGAGATCGCCGGAGGCTTTCGCGCGTCTTATATGCGTGAAATGGGCAGCGGCGGAATATTGAGCGCGCTCTGGGTGATGGCGGAAAAAATGGACAGCGGGCTTGTCTGTGATTTAAGGAAGATTCCGGTCCGGCAGGAAACAATCGAGATTCTGGAGTATTGTAATATAAATCCCTATTATGCTGATTCCGCCGGAGCCTGTCTGATTGTGTCGGATGAGGCCGGCGGAATTTGCGCAGCCTTTGCAGATGCCGGAATTCCCTGCGCGGTGATCGGGTATTTAAACGATTCTAAAGCCCGGATTATCCGAAACGGCGAAACCGTCCGCTATCTGGACCGTGTGCGATAGAAGACAGACTGTGGAAACAGTCCTTCGGTTCCGGAAGAAATTGCTTT
>DCDB01000199.1 GCA_002316215.1 Lachnospiraceae bacterium UBA1066
GAGTTCCCGCTTCGCCTGCGGCGCTCTTTGCGCTTCCGGCAGTCTGCGGATCATCGCGGACTGTAAAACGGACATGCCCTCCTTCGGGAGTAAACTTGACCGCATTGGAAAGCAGATTCAGGAATATCTTCTCCAGATTCAGCCTGTCTCCCAGGACGATCCTGCGGCGCAGGCCGCTTTCATCCACGATAAACTCGATATTCTTCTGTGAAGCAAGAGACTGAATAGAATCCTCTATCCCCTCTGTTAAAAGCTCCGTATCGACCGGCTCATTTTTCAGCACCAGCTTTCCATTCCCGATCTTTGAAATCGTCAGAGTATCGTTTATAAGATCAAGCAGCAGCTTCCCGGACACTTTTATCTTGTCGATATATTTTTTTGCTCCTTCCAGAGTGTCCTGCTTTCCGGCCAGATCGGCGAATCCCAGGATTCCGTTCAAGGGCGTCCGCATATCATGGCTGATATTCGAGAAAAAAGTATTTTTCTCGATTGCATTTTTCTCGATTGCCTCTGCTCTGATTCTCTGTTCTACCGCGGCGGTTTCCGTCCTCATGGCGGCAATTTTCACTTTTCTGCTCCGTATTAAAGAGAAAACCGCCCCTATGAGAAACACCACTATTAGGAGCGTGACGGCTGCAGCAATCACGATGGCCCGTGCCGGAATGCGTGAAATGAAGGTCTGAAGTGTATTTTCCGAACCGGTATTATTGGCTATAATACCATTAAAAAGATATGAAGCCTGCCGGATGCCCTTGCTCATGATATCTGCAAGAAGCCCGCTGTCAGCGGCCGTCGCGGCGTCAACCTCCAGCCCGCTGCCCGAAAGCGGTATAAAGGAATAGGCATTGGAAGCAGTCTGATTTATGATCCATGTTGCACTCGGGAGCGCCACAATAAGGGCGTCCGCGGAACCGCCTTTCAAGGCTGTGAAACACGCCTTCGACGAATTGCACCCCACAAATTCAGCATTTGCAAACTCAGACGAAATACTGTTTTTTACAGCTTCGAAGCTGCGCTTCTTCACCGCTATTTTTTTGATATTTTCCGTATCCGTCCCCGATCTGCAGATCATGACAAGCGAAACCGTTGAAAAACTGGCAGTAAGGCGGAGTCCGTCACTCATAGCATAAGGCAGGCCGTCGGAATAGATGCCCAGAACATCAGCCTCTCCCGAAAGAACCGCATCCGATGCTTCTTTCTGGGAACCATAAGGCCTGAAGGTAAACTTCAAACCGGTATATTCCGAAACTTTTTCGTAAAACTCAGGCAGTATTCCATACGGCTTTCCGTCATTTCCGGAATGATAATAAGGATCGTCATTTTCCACGACAGCTACCGTTGTATCAGGATTCGCAGCAATATATTCCTTTTCCACTTTTGTAAATGAAGCCGTCGTTGCAGAATAGATCCCGTATTTCTGCTTAAGAGACTGTTCATACAGCGGATTCTGCATAAAAATTTTAGCAGCCGCGTTATTAAACCGGTTCTTCAGATCCGTGCTGTCCTTCCGAAACATATAGTAATATGACTGCAGGTCGAAATTCTGCACGGAACGGTACTTTCCGCCCTCAGCGGAATCATCGGATATAACGGCGGCATCGACTTTTCCGCTGTCCAGGTCGGGAAGTATGCTGACGGATGAAGAATATTCTGTTATGTCCGGTGTAAATTCCTTCTCACTGCACCAATCAAGAAATGCCTGATAAACCGAGCCTTCCGGAACACCGAACTTCAGGCGGCTCATCTCCTCAGTATCACCGTAACTTGTGGTGTCATTATCTTTCTTTACGATAATACTGATGCTGGTGCTTCCCTGCTCGTAGTCGCTGAAAAGATACTTCTCTTCTCCTTCGGGCGTCTTCAGCATATTACCGGCTATATCTATCGTACCGTCGTCCAGATCTTTTAAAACTTCATCCATTGTAGTAACCGGAACAAACTCTATCGAAAACCCTGCCTCTTGTGCAATACTCTCCGACATTTCAGCGTCATAGCCGATCCAGATGCCGCTGCTGTCCTGTTCAGCGTACAGAGGATACTCATATATTCCCACTTTCACGACCTGCTCATCCGTACCGGTACTGTCCGATGCAAGAACCGGACACGGAAAAGCTGAAATAATCATGAAAAACGCAAGAAACAGCACAAAGAATTTTCTGCGGCTCATTTTCCCTCACTTCCTTGCCAAAAGCCAGTAGCTCTGAACATTATCTACATTATAATACCTCAGAAAATGAAAGAACATCTAAAATTCGCAAAGAGTGAACTATTCTCCAAAAAGATGGTATAATCTGACCATAAAAGAGTAAGTCGCAAAAATAACCTTGTTATGTCCTGTCCGGATTATAAAGGCAGGTACAGAAATAAAGGAAGGAGAAATACATGAAGAAAGAAAATCCCGCAGAGGGAAATGAAGCGGCGGAACGAATCAGCCGGACGCTGAAGGAATACAGTATGCCGGATAAAGACGGTATACTGAAAAAGTTTGAAAGCAGCGAGAATGGGCTTACTCCTGTAGAGGCATCGGCCCGTCTTACAAAGTACGGCCGGAATCTTATTGAGTCCGGCGAACAGAAATCTTTTTTCAAACGCCTTATGGATGTCCTGATCAATCCGTTCAATCTCGTTCTTCTCGTCGTTCTGGCTGTTACGTTCTTTACAAATGTCGTTTTTGCCTCCGAGCAGGACTGGTCTACCTGCATCCTCATCCTGTCGACAATAACGATTTCAGCCATCGTCGGCTACTCTCAGGAATCGAAATCTTCCAAAGCCGCGGCAAAACTCCGCCGGATGATCGAGAATAACGCCGACGTCATCCGGAACGGCCATGTCCAGACCATCCCATTCGAAGAAGTCGTCCCGGGTGACATCGTCAAGCTGTCCAGCGGCGACATGCTTCCGGGCGACGTGCGCTTTATTTCCGCCAAGGATTTGTTTATCGATCAGGCGACACTGACGGGCGAATCGGCTCCTGTCGAAAAATTTGCGGACTATAAAGAAACTTCCTATGTCACCGACCTTGCGAATATCGGTTTCCTCGGGACAAATATCACAAGCGGCTCCGCACTGGCTCTCGTCCTTCTGACCGGCAAAGACAGCTACTTCGGCAGCATGGCAAAATCGCTTTCTACCGATAAAGATACGAGCGATTTCGAAGACGGCATCGGAAAAATAAGCAAACTCCTGATCCGCTTCATGCTCGTCATGGTGCCTGTCATTTTCATCGCCAATATCGTCACAAAAAACAATATCCTTGACGCCGTCCTCTTCTCCATCACGATTTCCATAGGGCTGATTCCGGAAATGCTGCCGGTCATCATGACTTCAACGCTCGCCAAAGGCGCCGTCGAGATGTCCAAGAAAAATACCATCGTAAAGAGACTTTCCTCCATCCAGACTTTCGGTCAGATGGACATCCTCTGCACCGACAAGACCGGAACCCTCACGCAGGACACCATTGTCCTTGAAAAATATCTCGATGTCGAGGGAAATGAAGACATGTCCGTGCTCAGGCAGGCCTTCGTAAACAGCTTCTTCCAGACCGGACTCACCAATGCCATCGACGACGCCATCATAAAACGTGTCGACAAAGAAGGCCTCGGAATGTACCGCGAATCCTATAAGGCCGTCGATGAGATTCCGTTCGATTTCCAGCGCCGCCGTATGAGCGTCGTCGTCGAGAAGATGGGCGAATCCGGACGTATCCTGGTTACCAAAGGAGCCACTGAGGAGATTGTAAAATGCTGCACCACGATCCTGAAGGGCGGAAAAAAGCTGCCGCTTGACGCACAGGCCGAAAAAGATATCATGGCCGTTTTCGATAAATACAGTGAAATGGGTCTCCGCATGGTTGCCGTCGCCGAGAAATGGAATGTCCCCGGCACCGGGGATTTCGGCGTAAAAGACGAAAGCGACATGACGCTGATCGGCTTCGTCGGCTTTCTTGATCCGCCTAAGGAATCGGCTAAAACCGCGCTGGACAGCCTGCGTTCCCACGGCATCCGGACGATCGTCCTGACCGGGGATGCTCCCGGCGTTGCAAAATACGTCTGCAATAAGCTCGGCCTTGATACCGGAACGCCTTTGACCGGCGCGGATGTCGAAGCCATGGACGATGATCAGCTGAAAAAAGCCGCAGAATCCTGCAGCCTTTTTACGAAACTCAATCCTTATCAGAAACAGCGCGTCGTGCGTCTTTTGCAGGTAAACGGACATACTGTCGGTTACATGGGTGACGGCATCAACGATGCACCCCCTCTCAAGCAGTCAAATGTCGGCATTTCCGTGGACAGTGCCGTCGATATTGCAAAGGAAGTCGCCGATATCATCCTTCTCAACAAGGACCTGATGGTTCTCGACCAGGGCGTTATGGGCGGGCGCAAAACTTTCGCCAATCTTCTCAAATATATTAAAATGGCAACCAGCGGAAATTTCGGGAACATGTTCTCGGTCGTCGTCGCCAGTATTTTCCTGCCGTTCCTCCCGATGATGCCCGTCCATATCCTCGTCCAGAACCTGCTCAACGACTTTGCACAGCTCGGCATGCCGTGGGATCACGTCGATGAAAAAGTCCTCATGCGGCCGAAAAAGATCAACACCGCCGGGATCCGTACCTATATGTTCTGGTTTGGATTTGCCTCAACTGTTGCAGATATCCTGGATTTTGCCGCCATGTGGTTTCTGTGCGGCTTTAACACGATTGCCATGCAGACCTATTTCCAGACCGGCTGGTTCGTCTATGGCGTCATTTCCCAGACCATGGTAATCCTCGTTATCCGGACCAGAAAGCTCTCCCTGGCTGCAGACAAGCCGAGCCGGCAGCTTCTTGCTTCGACAGGCATCATTGCCGCACTGACCCTGCTGATCGGCTTTACGGGCCTTGCAAAGCTTTTTAGCATGGTGACGCTCCCGCTTTTCTACCTGCCTGTACTGGCTGCCGTCATTGCAGCGTACCTGATCATCGTACAGCTCCTCAAACCGATGTATGTAAAGAAGTACCAGGAATGGATTTAAGTTTACTGAGCAATTCATTTCTTTCTACCGGCTTCCCGATGAAACCGCTCATGCCCGCTGCCATACACTTTTGAATGTCATCCTCATAAACGGCGGCGGACAGAGCGAAAACCGGCACGCGTCCGGCATCGGAGCGCTTCAGCTTCCGGATTTCTTCCGTCGCCGTGATGCCGTCCATAACAGGCATGCGGATATCCATCAAAACAGCTGAAAATTTTCCTTCCGCCGACTCGGCAAAAGCCGCTGCGCCATCCGCGCCGTTTACCGCGCGGACGACTGCCGCGCCTTCCTTTTCCAGAATTGTCTTCACAATCATTGCATTTATATCATTATCTTCGCAAAGCAGTATCTTCCTGCCTGCCAGATTCCCGCTGCTGTCTTTTCCGGAAGATATTTCATCTTCCCCCGTTCTTTTTTCCGCCGCTTCAAAGGGCAGCAGCACGGTAAATTCCGTTCCCTCTCCAAGAGTACTTCTTACGGATATCTTTCCTTTCATCATCCGCACCAGCCTGTCGACGATGGACAGGCCGAGTCCCGTGCCCTGCTTTTCAGCGACAATGTTCTTATCCTGTGCAAAAGGTTCATAAATATGCGCAAGAAAGTCAGGTGAAATTCCTATCCCCGTATCCTTTACGGTGATCCGGCAGTTGTTCCCTTCCTCAGGCTCTTTCATAAGCTCCATCCTGAAAATCACATGTCCGCCTTCCGGCGTGAACTTTACGGCATTGGACAAAAGATTCAGGATAATCTTCTGCACATTAACATGATCAATCAGGACATAGCCCTTCGGAGCATTTTCCGTATACGTATCAAAATTCACATTCCTGCTCTTAGCGGCGGCCTCAATCGGTTTTTCGACATTTTCAATCAGAGTCTTTACAGAATATGGCTGCAGATTCAGTTTCAGCATGCCGTTTTCCATTTTACTGATGTCGAGAACGTCATTTACGAGATCCAGCATGACGCGTCCTGAAACGCGGACATCCCCCAGGTATTTGTCCTTCTCTTCGATATCGTCCGTTTCCAGGGCGAGATCCGTACAGCCGATAATTCCGTTTAAGGGCGTTCTCATATCATGGCTGATATTTGTAAAAAACGCGATTTTGGACATCTGCGCTTTTTCACGGGCTTCTCCGATGATTCCGTAAACGTGGACAAAAATCAGGATAATGATAAGATATGCGGAAAGCGTGCCGCAGGCGAACTGCATTCCCATATTTGCTATGAGCGTTTGTGTTTCGGGGGTCAGGGCGATTTTATAATAGGTGAATACTCTCGTCGTGTCGCTGATAAAATACATGACAAGCGAAATCGCGATTACAAAAGAAACCGCGGAAAAAATGCCGATCCATTTTATCTTTCCGATGAAAAAAGGATTTTCTTTTCCGCTGTGGTAATTATCCATAAATTTCCTGCCTGTTTTCGTGCTGCGTAAAAAAAGATTCAGTCCGCAGACGACAAGCAGGGCAAGACCGTAGGTTATAACGGCATTTATTTTTATAAGACTCTGAACCGCGTTAAACGGCGTAATCCCAAAATCCGGGAAAAAGAACCACATAGAGGTATAGACCAGAAGAGAATGAAGAAAGGTCGCAAGAAGCGTACCGCTGATTACAGCACACCAATCGGGAAGATGCTTTTTCAGGAATTCGAAAATGAGACCCGCAAAAAAGCCAAAGGCGACCCTGGTAAAGATACTCGTAACAATACTGCCCCACGGATTCGGACTGATAAAGGGCGAAAATGCCGCATTTGCCGTAACGAACGGAAGCACGGAAGCTTTCCACATGCTGCTTAAGCCAAAGGCCGCCCCGACAGCAGCACCTGCTGTCTTTCCAAGGTAAAGGGCCGCGATCAGCACCACGATATGCAATGTTGTAACCGAAATATGCGGAAAATTGATATACCCAAAAAAAGAGAACGCCAGAACAAATTCACATGCAACCAGAATGCCAAGACAGAAACAATACATCTGGGCGGACGGTTTTTTCTCTTCTGAAAGAACCCTGTGCAGGGGGATATTGCTTCTTCCTATACTCATAAGACACCTTTTTCATCGGCTGAACTGCCTAAAACAGCCTGTTCCTTGCGGGCAGGCTGTTCGTTCTGCAGTAGATTTACTTTTGTAAAAATTACAGTTATGAAAGCTTTACAGCATTTCTTCCTTCTTATCCAGGATGGCCAGGGCTGCCGTGCAGGCCGGGCAGTCACAATACCTGGCACCCTTTGCTCTGATCTCTTTTGCATGAGCCAGAAGTCCGTTGGCCGCTTCCTCGCCGAACTCAGCTTTTGCTCCCTCAGAGGAGGCAAACGCAATAAGCCCGTCGATCGGCGTAATATCCTCTTCCAATTCGGCAAGATATTTCTTTGTTTCCTCTGCTTCTTCTGCAGTTCCGGCTGCAGCAAGCCAGGCCTGCGCCGCAGCCTTTGCTTCCGGACAGCACGACGGCGCCGCAATCAGGTCATTTGTCTTCTCAGTAACAAAATTCATCAATTCTTTTGTCATATTATGATCTCCTTTTATTTGATTTCCGCTGTATCTTATGTATTGTCTGTTTTAATATCCTCATATACAGAATAGCACCGAATGGGCTGCCGTTCAAGTAAATGAAGATGATTCAGAAAAGCGCAGCACGGCTGCCCCGTGGCTGGGAATTTTGATTTTAAGCTCTTCACCAGGCGCAATATCCTTTCCCGTCCAAAGCTCGCGAATATACCGGTATCCTCTGATTCCGTTTTCCGTCTCCGTTTTCAGATTTAAAACCTTATCGCTTTTCGCCCCGCCTGTTTTCGGGCCCGGGATCTTATCGTTTTCCGCCAAACAGGACAGATAGATTTCGTGTTCTTCCGGCCGGAATCTCACTGTCCGATCCTCACCGGAAATATTGAACAGGGCCGCATAACAGGCATCCTCCCTGCGGCAGGGTGCAAGCCATACAATCTCCTCCTCTGTGCGGTAAAGCTGATGTGCGCACCAGGTTTTTTCCTCTATTTCCAGAATATCCCTGTTGGTCAGAAGCTCCAGGGTAAAACGGTCATTCTTCGGCAGATCAGCCCCGACCATCAGCGGAGAGCGCATCATGCACCACAGAGACATCATCGTCCTTTGCTCATCTGCGGTAAATTTCGTCCGGTTTTCCTTTCCGTAGTCCTGCTTAAGCGCGCCGACCGGCAGCATATCCGCATCCGGCCAATGCCCGGGCCCGGAATGCGTACACCATTTTTCTGCGCGTTCAAACATGGCAAGAAGGAGCCGCCACTCATCCCAGAAATCATCTGTTATGCGCCACATATCTGCATTTTCCTTCAAATGCTCCGCCATTTCAAGAGGTGCCGGGCCCGGTGAAAGGCTGAGCACAATGTTCCTGCCGCAATTCCTGCAGGCCTTTGAAATAAGTTCGATCTCATGCCGGCAGTGCGGATATTCCCTTGCGATATCGTCCGTTTTGACAAAATCAACGCCCCACGACGCATAAAGCCTGAAAATGCTCAGATAATACGCGTAGGCGCCGGCCTCATTGGTTTCGCATTTCAGGCCGTACATATCCGGATTCCACGCACAGACCGAGTTCGGATCGGCCACCTCTGCCGCCGTAAATTTCGCTGTCGGATTTCTTCTCTTGGCTGCTGTAAACTCTGCCGTCGGCTCACCGTTCGTCTCCTCTGCAGATTCTGAATTTTCCTCCCCGGCTGTATCCTGCTGTTCCGAATCCAGTATCGGAAGATTCCTATGCGCTGCCATACGCGGCATACCGCGCATGATATGGATACCGAATTTCAGGCCCAGACTGTGGACATATTCAGCAAGGGATGTAAATCCGCGCCCGTCTTTCGCACTCGGGAAACGTTCCGGTGCCGGAAACAGCCTGCCGTAACCGTCCATAACAAGTTCCGAAAAAGGCTTATATTCGTGACTGTCTGCCGTCGGCTGATACCATTCAATATCCACAACGACATACTCCCATCCGAAAGCCTTCATATTCTCCGCCATGTATTCCGCATTTGCACGCACCTGTGCTTCCGTTACGGCAGCACCGAAACAATCCCAGCTGTTCCACCCCATGGGAGGTCTTTTTGCTCTCATATCCTCTCTCCTTAAACGATTCTGCTGTTTCCGCCACTAAATTTCTTTCATTCCTTCATTAAAGATATAAATGTTTCCATCCTTTCACTAATCACGGATCATCCTGCCGCACTGTCTCTTGCGATGCTACCCGATCCACGGCGTTTCCCATCTGAATCTGTTCATGTCAACACAGCCGTCCGTGACTTTGACCCCTTCTGCCTCAAGCAGCCCCTCCTGACGGTTTATGCCGCCGAAGGCGAAAGCTTCCGACAGTTTTCCGTCCTTTGTCACCACGCGATAACAGGGTATATGATCGGGATCCGGATTGACATGAAGAGCGTAACCGACAACCCGCGACCATCTCCTGTTTCCTGCCAGCGCCGCAATCTGCCCGTAGGATGCGACGCGTCCGTACGGGATTTTCTTAACCTGTTCATATATCCGCTCAAATGTATTCACAAATACGCCTCCTGTCGGTACCTTTATTTCAGCATCCCAGCTCGCTGCATATTACCATATATTCCTTCCGGTAGATACTCCCCCTGTTCCAGATAAAACTGAAGTCATGGTATAAGGAAAAATCCCCGAGCCTGATCTCCCGGAGTGTGCCTGCAACGATCTCATCCCTTGCTGCGGTCTCATATAAAAATGAAATCCCGACGTTTTCTTTTAGCAACTGAATAATCGCATAAATGCTGTTTATCTCCGTCTGTTCAGTAAAGTCCGAAAGATCAAAACCCCTGGCTGCAAGCCCTTTCGCCAGCACCTCCCGCGTACCGGAACCCTTTTCCCTGACAATCAGCCTTTCTCCGAACAGATCCTGCAGCTTTTTTGGGTCTTTAAAAAAAGGGCGCCCTGCTGCCGCAACGGGAATAAATCTTTCCGTCCGGTAAATAAGAGACTCAAACTCCTCCGGAAGAAAGTAGCCTTCTACCAGGGCAATCTGGATTTCTCCATTTTTCAGCTTTTCCAGAAGCTCCCTGGTATTCGTGATCACAATCCGGATATTATAATCTTTATGGGCTTTGATGAATGCCGCCATCGGTTTTGCAATAACAAACTCTCCGATCGTAAGCGTCACTCCCACAGCGAGCTCTTTTACAGAATTTTCCGGCCTGTGCATCCGTTCCTGCAGAAGCGCTTCATCATCCCGGAGCGTTATCATGGCAGCCCTGAGTTTCTCTCCCTCCGGTGTCAGCCGGATTTTCTTATCCTTTGTCAGAAACAGAATCGTTCCGTATTTTTCCTCCAGAAAATGGATATGCTGCGTCACGGCCGGCTGCGTCAGACGCAGATATTCGGCCGCCCTGGTATAACTGCCTTTTTCACAGACCGCAAGAAAAGTATTCACACGATAATCAAGCATCTCGGCCTCCATTTCCGCCCATATTACAATATGATGCGGGTGTAAAATTGTTTTTCCTGCAAGCAGGTAACTTTTTTGACTTTTACGCTTGCGTCATAATATTTATTTATATATAAATAATAATATATAATTTTATTTTATTATAGTTTTATGTTATCTTATACAGCGGCCGCAGAATTTCTCACGTCTGTCTGTTATTTTGGTTTACACTGCACAAGAAAGGAATGAAAATGAAATTTCTTAAAACAAATCTTTACGGAATCCTTATGAGTCTTGCAGTCGCTGTCCCGGCATATCTTCTCGGGAAACTGTTTCCCGTGGTCGGAGGCGCCGTTATCGCCATCATTGCCGGTATGGTTCTCAACATTTTCCTGAAAAGCCTGACGGCCATAAAACCCGGTATAAGCTTTGTATCAAAGAAAGTCCTTCAGTGGGCGGTCATCCTTTTAGGCTTCGGCATGAATCTCGGCGTCGTCCTGAAAACCGGCAGCCAGTCGCTTCCCATTATCCTGTGTACGATCTCCACTTCCCTCATTATTGCCTTTATCCTGCATAAAGCCATGCGTATTCCGTCCAATATCTCCACGCTGATCGGCGTCGGTTCTTCCATCTGCGGCGGTTCTGCTATCGCAGCAACCGCTCCGGTCATCGATGCGGACGACTCTGAGGTCGCGCAGGCGATTTCCGTCATTTTCTTCTTCAATGTCCTGGCCGCGATTTTCTTTCCGCTTTTAGGGAAGGCCATCGGCTTCAGCACGCAGTCCGGCGAGGCTTTCGGGATCTTCGCGGGAACCGCTGTCAACGATACCTCTTCCGTCACAGCGGCTGCCTCCACCTGGGACAGCATGTGGTCGCTCGGCTCCGCAACACTCGATAAGGCTGTAACCGTTAAGCTCACGCGGACGCTTGCCATCATCCCGATCACACTCTTCCTCGGCTTCTACCGGGCGAAAAAAACCAGGCAGGGAAAGGACGTTTCCTCCGGCAGTGTAAAATTCAGCCGCATTTTTCCCATGTTCATCCTCGGTTTTATCGCAGCTTCCGTCATCACGACAGTTGCCGGAGCTTACGGAGTTCCCGATACCTTCTTCCAGCCTTTTAAAGAACTCAGCAAATTTTTCATCGTTCTTGCAATGGCGGCGATCGGACTCGGAACAGACATCATAAAGCTGATAAAGACAGGCGGAAAACCGATTCTCCTAGGGGCCAGCTGCTGGGCGGGAATTACGGCTGTAAGCCTTCTTATGCAGCATGTCATGCATATCTGGTAAATAAAACGATACCGGAGACTGCAAAAAGCGCCGGGCAATGAATCAGCCCGAACTTCATAAATGCCAACGACAGTTAAGTACCCCGTCCTTTGATATATCCTCATTTCAGAATAGCCTTCCGGCACAGCCGGAAGGCTATTCTGATTGTTCTGTCTCAATGAATCCTTCAGTCCTTCTGAAACGGTCAGGCAGTTTTTCCGGGCAGCGTTATTCCAGAGTCTCAGCCGTCTCCTTAAGAAGGCTGATAATCGGAAGATGCTGCGGGCAGGCTCCTTCACACTGTCCGCACTGAACGCAGGCCGAAGCCTTCGTCTTGCCCGCCTTCCAGCCATAATCCGACTTTGCCTTGTCAAGATCTCCATAAAGCTTATAAACATTCATTACAGAAAAGATCTCCGGAATATGCATTTCCACAGGGCAGCCCTTCGTGCAGTAATGGCAGGACGTGCAGGGAATTTTTTCAATACCCGCAAGAGCTGTCCGCGCATCTTCCACAGTTTTCGTTTCCGACGGGGAAAGCTTACGGAAATCTTTCATGTAGGAAAGATTGTCCGCCATCTGCGCTTCGTTCGACATGCCGCTCAGCACAATCATGACATTGCCAAGCGAGGCGGCAAAGCGGACGGCCCACGAAGCCGGAGAAGCCTTCGGATCCGCTTCTGCGAAAATTTTCTTCACAGGTTCCGGCGGATTTGCCAAAAGACCGCCCTTAACCGGCTCCATAACGATCACCGGCTTTCCGTGCTTTACCGCAGTTTCATAGCAGCCCTTTGACTGGACACCGCCGTCTTCCCAGTCAGAATAATTAATCTGCAGCTGGACAAACTCAGCTTCCGGGTGTTCCGTCAGGATCCTGTCAAGAACCTCCGGAGTGTCATGGAAGGAGAAGCCGACGTGTTTTACAAGCCCTTTTTCCTTCAGCTCCTGCGCGTACTCCCATATCCCATAGTCGTTATAAAGATGAAGATTCTCGTGGTCAAGAGCGTGAAGGAGATAAAAATCAAAATATCCGCATCCCGTCCTTTCGAGACTCGTCTTAAACTCGGCTCTTGCCTCCTCTTTATTTGAACAGGCAAATGCCGACGCATTCAGTTTTGAGGCAAGATAGTAGGCATCCCTCGGATACCGGTCGCAAAGGGCCTGCTTTACCGCCTCTTCCGAGCCCTCATAGACAAATGCTGTATCAAAATACCTGCCTCCGGCATTCAGGAAGGCATCCGCCATTTTCTTAGTCTGCTCAACATCAATCGGATCATACATGGAGCCTTTCCCCTGGCGGGGCAGCCGCATCATCCCGAATCCAAGCTTCAGGCAGTCCTTTACGAGCGAACCATTCTCATTATTTTCCGGCATTTTACATTCTCCTTTTCTCATAAAAACTACTGTACCCACCCGACGTCCGTGATGAAAACATCCCATAAATACAATATAATCTCCTCCCTTCGATGTGTCAATGTACTACT
>DCDB01000204.1 GCA_002316215.1 Lachnospiraceae bacterium UBA1066
TTGATCCCTCGGAATGGAAAGAGGATGAGCTGTACCGGCCGGGAAATGTACGGCTTAAAGAAAGAGAACTGACAGCTGTTCCCTATTTCCGCTGGGGAAACCGAAAAGCGGGCGAGATGACGGTTTGGATCAAGGAACTGTTAAGATGAGCTTTAAAAGTAATTTTCATATAAGGTCAAAAGAAAAAGGAGAGAAAAATGAAAAAGAGATTGTTAGCAATCGGTTTAAGTCTGGCAATGACAGCAGGTATCCTTGCAGGGTGCGGGTCGGGATCCGGAACAGCTTCAACCGCAGGCAGTACGGCAGCTTCTAAGGATACTTCGGCAGCTTCAACCGCGTCAACTGCTTCCACAGCTTCGACGGCATCGACCGCTTCAAATCAGGCCGGCGGAAAAACCGAGATGACCGTTTCCGGAGACAATGTAACGACGCTGAACGTGTGGACTTTCATAGAGCTGCATCAGCAGTTCTATACGGATATGGCGGAAAAATGGAATGAGCAGAATCCGGATAAGAAGGTAAAACTGGTTCTTTCCAATATGCAGTATGATGATATGCATAATAAACTGGCGCTTGCACTGCAAAGCGGAGAGGGTGCGCCTGATATTGCAGATATCGAGCTCGGAAAGTTCCCGTCCTTTACGTCGGGGAAAGAAATCAAGCTTCGTGATCTTACCGATGTGATTGAGCCCTACAAGCAGAACGTCGTGGCTTCCCGTCTGAATATCTATTCTAAAGACGGAAAATATTATGGCCTTCCGACGCATGTAGGAACAGAAGTTGCTTTCTATAATACAGAGGAACTTCAGAAGGCCGGCATTGACTATACAACAATTAAGACGTGGGACGATTTCAAAGCTGCCGGCGTTAAGTATCATGATGCAACAGGCAAAGAATTTGCCACAGCTGAAACGACGGCTATGTGGATGGTCAATCTGATGCTCGCCCAGAAAGGCGGAGATTACCTCAAAGAAGACGGAACACTGGATGTCAATAATGATAAAGTCGTTGAAGTGCTTCAGTATATAAAAGACATGCAGGATGCCGGCGCACTCGGTGTGGTTCCCGGAGGACAGCCGGATAACGAAGAAGCTTATTCACATTACGATAACGGCGAGTTCGCTGTTCAGATTATGCCTTTCTGGCAGACTTCACGTTTTACAAGCTATATGACCGATCTTAAAGGCAAAGTTGCCATTGCTCCTGTTCCTCAGTTCTCTTCATCCGATCCGGTAAAGACGATCGGCGGAGGCGGGACGGGTACGGCGATCATCGCCAGCTCGCCGAATGCAGATCTTGCGGCACAGGTTATGGCTTTTATCAAACTTTCACCGGAAGCCAACAAAGAAGTCTGGAATGTCCTTGGATTTGATCCGGTCAATACGGACGTCTGGTCTGACAAGGAACTGACGGAGAATCCTGATAACAAGTTCGTACAGTTCTTCAACACGAAGCCATTTGACACCTTGAATGAAGTTAAAGACGGAATCGGTTCTTTGAAGAGTCTTCAGGATGAAAAGGCGCCGTCCATCAATAATGTATTCTGCACCACGACACTGACGAACATCTTTGAAAATGGAGCGGACATCAAGACGGAACTGGATGCGGCGCAGGCTGAGCTTCAAAATGAATTTCAATAAAGAATAATTGTGGATCCGGAATGGGATCAGATCCCATTCCGGATGTTATTATGAAAGGTCGGAATTATTTATGAAAAAACTCTTTTTTTCACAAAAGGCTGCTCCGTATATTTTCGTACTTCCCTTTGTACTGACGGTTCTGCTTTTTTGGCTGGGTCCTATATTTAACGGTGTGCTTTTAAGCTTTCAGGATGTTAAGCAGCAGACGTTTGTGGGTTTGAAGAACTATTCACGCATACTGACGGATGCTATCTTTTTTAAGGCTGTCCTGAACAGTGTTAAGTATACCGTCTTTACCCTGATTCTGCTGATTCCGTTTCCGCTTCTTTTCGCAAGCTTCCTGAATTCGAAGCTGATGAAAAAACCCGGCATTTTTAAATCCATATATTTCCTTCCGGCACTTACGTCGGTTGTGGTCGCGGGCACGGTTTTCCGCCTGATGTTCGGTGAATCGGATCAGTCTTTGATGAACCAGCTGATCGGTTTGTTTGGAAATTCGCCTATTAAATGGCTTAGGAACGGGGATACTGCGTTTTTCGCCCTTCTTCTGCTTTGCTGCTGGAGATGGACAGGCGTAAATATACTTTATTTTCTGGCAGGAATCCAGTCGATTCCTTCCGACCTTTATGAAGCGGCCGAAATTGACGGAGCTTCCGGCCTGCAGCAGTTTTTCAGTATTACGGTTCCTCTCGTAAAGCCGACGACAGTCTATGTCCTTACGATCAGTATCTATGCGGGCCTTTCCATGTTCCTTGAGAGCTTTATGCTGTGGAAGGGCAATAACTCCCCGAATAACATCGGGCTGACAATTGTCGGATATTTGTACCGCCAGGGCATTGAGAAGCAGGCGATGGGCTATGCCTGTGCAGTCGGCATTACACTCCTCATTATTGTCATGGTCATCAATATGATTCAGCTTAAAGCTACAGGAACCTTTAGCAAGGAGGCTGAATGATATGAAATCTGCAGGAAAAAAGAGAAGAGACAAAAGAAAAACGATTGGTCTTTTAATCCTTTTCACCGTGCTGGCGATTATGATTCTGACTCCGATTTATGCGCTTTTTATCGCCAGTTTTAAACCGGGAGAACTTCTTCTTCAGAACGGCCTGAATTTAACTCCTGAGTTTGAGAAAATGAGCCTCTCCAATTATCAGCTCCTGTTTTTCGGAAAACATGATTATTGGCTGTGGTTTCGCAACAGTATCTTACTTACGGTGATTACGGTTGTCCTGACGCTGGCGATCAGTGCATTTGTAGCCTATGGTTTTGCAGCTTATGAATTCCGTTTCCGCGGAGCGCTTTTTATCATCGTGCTGATTATCATGTCGGTACCTTTTGAAGTTATTATGCTTCCTCTTTACAAACAGATTTCGGATTGGGGACTCATGGATAATTATGTGGCCATTGTTCTTCCTTTCCTGGCGCATGCTTCTACCATTTTCTTCTTCAGGCAGTATCTTCTTGGGATACCGAAATCATTGATTGAAGCCGGACGTATTGACGGAGCTAATGAATATTCGATTTTCCTCAGGCTTATTGTTCCGATTATGAAACCGGCTATTGCAGCTATGGCGATTCTCAACGGAATGAACGCATGGAACAATTATATGTGGCCGCTGCTTGTGATCCGGTCGGCATCGAAGTACACTCTGACATTGGGACTTAATACTCTGATCAATCCTTACGGCGATAACTACAGCCTTTTGATTGTCGGAGCCTGCTTCTCAATCATACCGATATTTGTTCTCTTCCTGGCATTCCAGAAATACTTTATTGAAGGTATTACAGCCGGAGCCGTAAAGGGATAAAGAAAGCGGAATCAGATAAAGAAAATAGAAAATGGAGAATGTTCAAATGAAAAAAGAGTCAGGCACTATGAAAATGGTTTTAGACAGGGACTATCGGCTTGCAAAGATCGACCGGAGGATTTTCGGATCCTTTATCGAGCATCTCGGGCGCGCGGTTTATGACGGCATTTATCAGCCGGGGAACCCTGATTCAGACGGGGAAGGTTTCCGAAAGGATGTCACGGAGCTTGTGCGTGAGCTGAACGTCCCGATTGTCCGCTATCCGGGCGGAAACTTCGTATCGAATTTTTTCTGGGAAGATTCTGTCGGTCCGAAGGAAAAAAGGCCGAAGAGGCTGGAACTTGCCTGGAGGAGCACGGAAACGAACGAAATCGGTATCGGGGAATTCAGCAGATGGGCGAAGAAAGCCGATACGGATATCATGATGGCGGTAAATTTAGGTACGCGCGGGATTGCCGACGCCTGTAATCTGCTGGAATACTGCAATCATCCTTCGGGAACGAAATATTCGGACATGAGGATTGCCAACGGCGATAAAGATCCCTACCGTATAAAGACCTGGTGCCTGGGCAATGAAATGGACGGCCCGTGGCAGCTCGGCGGAAAAACGATGGAGGAATACGGACGGCTGGCGATGGAAACGGCAAAGGCCATGAAGCTGATCGATCCGTCTGTGGAGCTTGTTTCCTGCGGCAGTTCAAGCATAGAAATGCCTACCTTCCCGCAGTGGGAAGCGGTAACACTGGAACGCGATTACGATTATGTGGATTACGTTTCGCTTCATTCTTATTACGGAAACCGCAATAACGATACGGAAGATTATCTGGCTTCCTCCGACGATATGGATCGTTTTATCCGTACGGTTATTGCGACCTGCGACTATGTAAAGGCCAGGAAGCGCAGCAAAAAGAATATCAACTTAAGCTTTGACGAATGGAATGTGTGGTTCCATTCCAATGCGGCAGATGAGGATATTATGCAGAACCATCCGTGGCAGATCGCTCCGACGCTGCTGGAGGATGTCTACAATTTTGAAGATGCTCTGATGGTAGGGCTTCTTTTAATTACGCTGCTTAAGCATGCGGATCGCGTAAAGATGGCCTGCCTTGCCCAGCTTGTTAACGTTATTGCGCCGATTATGACGGATCCGAATGGCGGTGCGGCATGGAGACAGACAATCTTCTATCCGTTCATGCAGGCCTCGAAGTACGGACGCGGCAGCGTCCTTCTGCCGTCGATGCATGTCACGGAACATGAAACATCGGGCCACGGAACCGTGACGGATGCGGATGCTGTGGCGGTATACGATGATGAAAAGGAAGAGATTACGATTTTTGCCGTTAATCGTACGCAGTCCTGCGATGTAGAGCTTACCTGCGATGTACGGAGCTTTGAAGGCTATGCCGTAAAGGGACATCAGATATTAAGAAGCGATGATTTAAAAGCAGTCAACAGCTCCTCCGCGGAAAATGTAAAGCCGGAGGAAGGGGCAGCCTTTATAATGGACGGCGGAATCCTGACAGGCATTCTCCCGAAGATGTCCTGGAATGTTATACGTCTGGGAATGGCGGAAGAATAAAGTCTAAAGCGGCATCTGCAGGTCTTTTTCAGGAGCAGGTGCTTTTATCGTGGTTTTTCTTTTTGCTTTCGTACATGTTTTCATCTGCGTCAGAAAACAGTTTTTCAAAATTCAGTTCATTTCCGTATTGGCTGGCATGCCCTATGCTGAAGTTTATTTCATAGGGTTTGCCGGCTTCTTTGTTTGTATTATCCATCAGGCATCTGATTTTGAAAATCAGGTTTTCGATGATGTCTTCATTTGCAGCGGGAAGAATGATGGCAAATTCGTCGCCCCCGATACGCGCAAGAAAACCATGCTCGTCTTCCATTGCCTTTTTCAGGACACATGCTGCGCTGACCAGGGCCTGATCGCCTTCGGCATGGCCGTAGGTATCGTTAATCATCTTGAAATGGTCAATATCGAGCACGAGAAGAAAAAATTCCCCTAACTGATTCGGATGTTCGCTTTCGGTTTTAACAAATTCATCGAACCGGCGCCTGTTGTTAAGATGCGTGAGAGCATCCATGGCAAGATTGTTGTTTTGGAGATAAACATAGCACATCAGCATGGAAAGAACCGCACTGATCCAGATTGTGACCGCGCCGTAGATTAACATCTGGATCAGAGAACCCAAAAGGGTCACCATTAAAAATGTAATCAGCCGGGTATACGGTTTTCTCTGGTCGGCAGTGGATGAAAGAGCCCGTCGGGCGGCGAGGATTACTCCTGCAATCAGATGAATATAATTAACGGAACCGATCAGGAAAAAATAGCTGCTTCTGCGGTACAGGCAGGATGCGTCAAATGTAAAGATGAGGCCGGTGAACGGATTTACTGCCAGCAAAATAAAGGCTAATAAAACCGGAACGGCAAAAATAGCCGCCCATTTAAATTCCAGGCTTCCGTAACAGAATACCCGGCAGTAAAGAAGCATAAAATAACAGACCAGGACGGTGGCGATGTAATAGAAATATTCACTGAAGACAAGCATCCCGAAATATTCTTCAGAACCGTCGAAGCCCCAGGTCGCCGCATCAGACAAAAGTACGAAGATCAGGGCAATCAGGACGCTTTTGAAAGCCTTCTCATTGGTGTCCAGAGCGGAAAAGGCATTGTGGTTCATGATGACCAGAATGACCAGAGCCGCAAAAATATCGATTTCTACATATAAGACAGAATGAACCATTCTCCCCTCTCCCGGTATTATGTACAGCAATGAATGATTCTTTTATTATACCACAAAATGAACGGTACTAAAGCAGTGAGCTGTCTGTTTTTCGGAAATCGCGGCTCTGTATTCATTGCCTGCAGACCGTTCATGTTTTCATAACATTATCTTATCATAAAAAAATCGTATAAAAACGTCTTATTTAAAAAATACAGGTGCTTTATTTATCCCCATCTATTGAAAAAGAAAAAAGCATCCCATATAATGAGGCATGTGAGTGAGGCGGGAAATGAAGTTATCCGGAGACCGGAAGTTCTTTTGGATAATTGTTGCAGCCGGGCTGGTGATTGCGGTCACAGCCGGGCTGATTTTATTCACTGTAAAAAGAGAACGGAACTCCTGACAGATCAGGCATAGGATAGTGACGGAAAAGGAACTTAAATGGTGACGGAAAAGGAACTTAAATAGTGACAGAAAAGGAACTTATGTAATGACAGAAAAGGAACTTATGTAATGACAGAAAAGGAGCTTAAGTAATGACAGAAAAGGAGCTTAAATATGGAACGTGAAAAGTTTTCCTCGAGGCTGGGATTCATACTGATTTCGGCGGGATGCGCCATCGGGCTCGGAAATGTCTGGCGTTTTCCATACATTGTCGGCCAATACGGCGGTGCGATTTTTGTACTGATTTATCTTGTTTTTCTTGCGGTTCTGGGCCTTCCGGTTATTGTTATGGAATTTTCCGTCGGACGCGCCTCCCAGCGCTCAGAGGTTAAAGCTTTTGAAATGCTTGAGCCGAAGGGTACGAAATGGCATCTGCACAAGTATATCGGGATCGTCGGGAATTATCTTCTGATGCTGTACTATACGACGATTGCAGGCTGGCTGGTGCTTTATTTCTTCAAGGAGATAAAGGGAGATTTTGAAGGACAGTCCGCGGAGGCCATCGGAGGGCAGTTTTCCGCGATCCTTGGGCAGCCCTGGCTTATGTTTGCATTTACCGCGGTTACGGTCGTGGGCTGCTTCCTGATCTGCTCAGGAGGCCTGCAGAACGGCGTTGAGAAAATTACGAAGGTCATGATGCTGCTTCTGATCGTCCTCATGATTGTGCTTGCGGTAAATTCGGTTTTCTTTACGGACTCGGCAAAGGGGCTGGAATTTTATCTTCTGCCGAATCCGGCGAATATCAGGAAGGTCGGTCTTGCAAATGTTATCAATGCCGCCCTTTCGCAGTCCTTTTTTACGCTGTCGATCGGAATAGGTTCCATGGAAATTTTCGGTTCGTATATCGGCAGGGAGAAGCGTCTTCTGGGTGAAGGCATCAATGTTGTATTTCTTGATACGCTGGTGGCGATCATGGCGGGACTTATCATTTTCCCGGCCTGCTTTGCCTATGGTATCGAGACGACGTCCGGACCGAGTCTTATTTTCATAACGCTGCCGAATGTTTTTAATCATATGCCGTTTGGGCGTGTGTGGGGTTCGATGTTTTTCCTGTTTATGATATTTGCCGCATGGTCGACCGTTATTGCCGTTTTCCAGAATATTATTTCCTATACGACGGATCTTTCCGGCTGCTCCGTCAAAAAAGCAATCGCAATCAGCCTGCCGATTATTCTCATCGGTTCGGTTCCCTGCGTACTCGGCTTCAATGTCTGGAGCGGTTACATGCCGTTCGGAAGCGGGACGAACTTTATGGATCTTGAGGATTTCATCGTCAGTAATCTGCTTCTGCCCATAGGTTCGCTGCTCTATGTCCTGTTCTGTACCGGGCGTCTGGGATGGGGCTATGACAACTTTTTAAAGGAAGCCAACGAAGGAAGCGGGCTTAAGATGTCTTCGGCAAAATGGCTCCGGTTCTATCTTCGTTTCGTTCTCCCGCTTATTGTCCTGGTCGTTCTGGCTACCGGACTTTATGCGAAATTCCGGGGATGAAGCACAGCGGAAGACGATGCTGCGGATGATGAAAAGAGCGGCGGAAAACTATGCGGTCCCTGACGATTCCGGTCGGCGGAAAACTATGCGGTTCCGGACGATTAAGGCCGGCATTGTGTGCAGCGGAAAAGCTGCGCAGATGTGATTAATCCGTCTTTTGAAGCGTGCAGCATGAAGATCAGGGTGAGAAATTTATTAAGACTCTACATGAAAGGAAAATGATAATATGGCTTGTACAACGGTTTTAGTAGGAAAAAATGCTTCTTATGACGGCTCGACGATGATTGCACGGAACGATGATTCCTGTACCGGACATTTTACGCCGAAGAGATTTACGGTGGTGCATCCTGAGGAGCAGCCAAAGGTATACGCATCCGTACTTTCTAAGGTTACAGTTGAACTGCCGGATCATCCGATGCGTTATACGGCTGTGCCGAATGTGATTCCGGGAAAAGGGATCTGGGCGGCGGCCGGAGTAAATGAAAAGAATGTCGGCATGACTGCGACGGAAACGATTACAACGAATGCGCGCGTTCTGGGCGCGGATCCGCTTGTGGAATACAGGCCGGCAGCGGACGGAAAGCCCGAAAAGGCGGGCGGGATCGGCGAGGAGGATCTGGTTGTTCTTGTCCTTCCGTATATTAAAAATGCACGGGAAGGCGTCGAAAGGCTCGGAAGTCTCGTCGGGCAGTACGGCACGTATGAAATGAACGGAATTGCCTTCCAGGATGTGAATGAAATCTGGTGGTTTGAAAGTGTCGGCGGACATCACTGGATCGCGAGAAAGGTTCCGGATGATGCATACGCCGTCATGCCGAATCAGCTGGGTATTGACCGCTTTGATCTTAAGGATGCTCTCGGTAAAAAGAAAGAGCATATGTGTTCGGCGGATCTGGCGGATTTTGTCCGCGTTAATCATCTCAATCCGGCAATTGACGGCGGTTTCAATCCGAGGGATGTTTTCGGAAGCCATGATGATGCGGATCATGTCTATAACACGCCGCGCGCCTGGTTCATGGAGCGGTATTTCAATCCCCGAACCTCTGTGTGGGATGGGGAAGAGGCGGATTTTGGACCGGAGTCGGACGATATTCCGTGGTGCCGCGTGCCGGAGAAAAAGATCACGGTCGAGGATATAAAATATGTGCTGTCCTCTCATTTTCAGGGGACGCCTTATGATCCGTACGGAAACTATGGTGACGCAAAAAGACGCGGGATGTACCGGCCGATCGGCATCAACCGCAACGATTTCCTCGCTCTCATCCAGCTGCGTCCTTATATGCCGGAAGAACACCGGGCGGTCGAGTGGCTGGCTTTCGGAAGCAATGCGTTCAATGCTTTCGTGCCGCTTTTTGCCAATATTGACAGGGCTCCCGAATATCTGGCCGACACGGATGAAACGGTGTCGACAGGCAGTTTTTATTGGGCGAGCCGGCTGATTGCCGCACTTGCCGATGCGCATTTTTCGGAATGCCAGGAACATATTGAACGCTACCGTTTCGCGGTTCAGTCGCGCGGACATGAATTGATGAACAAATACGACCGGCTGTTTCCGGCGGCGGCCGGCGGGAAGGAGCCTTTTGCGGCGCTTTGTGAAAAGGCAAATCAGGAGATTGCGGATATGCTGAAGGAAGAAACGCAGTCTGCACTTGACAAAGTTCTCTTTACGGCCACAAGCCTCATGAAGAATTCCTACGGCAGATCCGATAACTGATTGTTACGGGGCGGAGAGAACGACCGAAATCCCCGCAGTACCTGTACCGGGGTGCGGGCGATTTTCCGCATTTTGCAGTACTTGCACCGGGGTGCGGGTGATTCTCTGCATTTTGCAGTACTTGTACCGGGATGCGGGTGTTTTTGCGTATCCTGTACTGTACAGGTGGAGCGGGAGCGTTATTTTTGAAAGGAGCAGGTTATGCCGCTTAAGATCGAAAGAAATGATATAACGAAAATGAAGGTTGACGCCATTGTGAATGCCGCCAACAGTTCTCTTCTGGGCGGAGGCGGGGTGGACGGTGCCATTCATCGCGCGGCCGGACCGGGACTTTTGAAAGAATGCATAAAGCTGAACGGCTGTGAAACCGGGGATGCAAAAATCACGAAGGGATACAATCTGCCCTGCCGCTATGTTATCCATACAGTAGGACCAATCTGGAGCGGCGGCGGACAGGGGGAAGAAAAGCTGCTGGTTTCCTGCTATCGGAAATCGCTTGAGCTTGCGAAAAAACATCACTGCGAATCGGTCGCTTTTCCGCTTATTTCTTCCGGCGTTTACGGTTATCCGAAAGATCAGGCGCTTAGGGTCGCGGTCGGCGCCATCCGGGAATTTCTTGCGGAAAATGAAATGACGGTTACGCTCGTCATTTTTGACCGGGCTTCTTATACCATCGGAGAGCAGCTTTTCGATTCTATTTCCGAATATATCGACGACCGCTACGCGGCCGGGCACACAACCTATTACGATACGGACAGAAAGCAGCGGATGGCGGCAGAGAGCCTTTCATTTTTCCGTACACAGGAGGCGGAAGCCCAAGGTCCGGACGATTTCGGACTATCGGAAGTATCCGGTCCGGACAATTCCGGCAGCCCGGAAGCTTCCGGCCCGGACCACTTCGGAGGTCCGCAAGCTCCTGAAGTGCGGAGAATCGGAAGTCCGGAAGCTTTTAAATCCGGAATGCTGTTTAATGGAATGTCTTCGAAGCCCTGCGGCGCGCCGGTACCGGATCTTAAAGACCGCATCGGACAGCTGGATGAAAGCTTTTCCGGGATGCTTCTCAGAAAGATTGAAGAAGAGGGTATGACGGATGCGGAGTGCTACAAGAAAGCCAATATCGACCGCAAGCTTTTCTCAAAGATCCGTTCGGATGTTCATTACCGTCCGTCAAAGCAGACAGCCATTGCTTTTGCGCTGGCGCTCGGGCTCGATCTAAATGAGACGAAAGAAATGCTGGAGAAAGCCGGCTACGCCCTGTCTCACAGCAGTAAATTTGATATCATCATAGAATACTTTATTGAGCAGAAGCATTATGATGTGTTTGATATCAATGAGGCGCTGTTCAACTTTGACCAGCCGCTGCTCGGCGCGTAAACCTGCGTCTTTAGCAGATACGGTATGCCGGAAGAGATAACAGGAAAAATAAACGGGAAATGTCGCCCGTGAAGCGACCAAAACGCATCGCCATTTTCTTATAATACGGTTACAGGATCGAAAAAGACCTGCAGCCGTATTTTTTTAGGGATCGCATAGCGCACAAGCGGCGGGCAGTCAAAAACCTTACCGGACCCGGGACAGCCGGAACCGGAATCTTACCGGGTACGGGACAGCCGGAACCGGACAATTTATCAGGAGGATAAGAAAATGAAGAAAGATCTGACGGAGCTGGTGTTTATTCTGGATCGCAGCGGTTCTATGGCCGGTATGGAAGGAGATACGATCGGCGGGTTCAATGCGATGATTGAAAAGCAGAAAAAAATGGACGGGGAAGCTTATGTGTCGACCGTGCTTTTCAGCAATTCAAGCGAGGTGATCCATGACCGGGTGAGGCTTGCGGACATTCCGCTTATGACGGAAAAGGATTATGCGGTCGGCGGCTGCACGGCCCTCATCGACGCCATCGGGGGCGCAATCCGCCATATAGAGAACATTCATAAATATATCCGTCCCGAGGATGTACCTGAGCACACGATGTTTATTATCACGACTGACGGGCTGGAAAATGCAAGCCGCCGTTATGATTCCGCATCGGTGAAAAAGATGATAGAAGAGAAGAAAAAGAACGGATGGGAGTTCATTTTCCTCGGAGCGAATATTGATGCTGTGGAAACGGCGGCGCATCTGGGCATCGACAGGGAGAAGGCTGTAACCTATACCTGCGACGGAGAGGGGACACGCGTGAACTTTGCGGCTGTGGGTGAGGCGGTCTGTTCCATGCGTGCGGAAGGCTGTGTGAAGCCGGACTGGAAGAAGAATGTGGAGGAAAACCATAAAAAGCGCCGCACAGGACGTTAAATCTTTGCATTGAAACGTCTGCGGTGCTATAATTGAGCGCATAAAATCATGAAGGAGAGGAAGAAAATGAGGGCTACAAATCTGACACTTCTTACGGATCTTTATGAGCTGACAATGATGCAGGGGTATTTTAAGAATCCGACCGATCAGGTCGTCATCTTTGATGCATTTTACCGCACCAATCCCTGCGACGGCGGCTACGCCGTCTGCTGCGGGCTGTCACAGGTGATTGAATATGTGAAGGGCCTGCATTTTAAGTATGAAGATATCGAGTATCTGCGCGGCCTTCATATTTTTGAAGAAGATTTTCTGGAATATCTGGCGGGCTTTCATTTTACAGGAGACATCTGGGGCATTCCCGAAGGAACGGTCATATTCCCGAGGGAGCCGATGCTCAAGGTCGTGGCTCCGATTATGCAGGCACAGCTGGTCGAGACGGCAGTCCTGAACATGCTGAACCATCAGTCGCTGATAGCTACTAAAGCTGCGCGCGTCTGCTACGCGGCGAAGGGTGACGGAGTTATGGAATTCGGGCTCCGCCGTGCACAGGGACCGGATGCAGGCCTTTACGGCGCACGGGCGGCTGTCATCGGCGGCTGCGTCGGTACTTCCAATGTCCTCTGCGGCAAGATGTTTGACGTTCCGGTTCTCGGAACGCATGCCCACAGCTGGATCATGAGCTTCCCCAGTGAGTATGAAGCTTTCAAGGCTTATGCGGAAATGTATCCGAATGCCTGCACGCTTCTTGTCGACACGTACGATACCTTGAATTCCGGTGTCCCGAATGCCATTAAGGTCTTTCAGGAAATGAAGGAATCCGGCGTTAAGCTTACGAAGTACGGCATCCGCATGGATTCCGGCGACCTTGCTTATCTTTCGAAGAAAGCTTATAAGATGCTCTGCGATGCGGGCTTCCCGGATGCGATTATTTCCGCAAGCTCTGATCTCGATGAATATCTGATTGACTCCTTAAAACAGCAGGGCGCCATGATTAATTCCTGGGGCGTCGGTACGAACCTTATTACCTCGCAAGGAAATCCGGCTTTCGGCGGCGTTTATAAACTGGCGGCCATCAAGAATGCCGGAGAAAAGGAATTTACACCGAAAATCAAGCTTTCGGAGAATACCGAAAAGATCACGAACCCCGGAAATAAGAAAATTTACCGCATTTACGATAAGGAAAGCGGTAAGATCCGCGCCGATCTTATCTGCCTTGAAGAAGAGAACTATACAGAAGATCAGGATATTATCCTGTTTGACCCGATTGAGACCTGGAAGAAGACGAAAATCCATGCCGGCACCTTTACGCTGCGCGAAATTATGGTGCAGGTCTTCAAAAACGGAGAGTGCGTCTACAATGATCCGGCGACAACGATGGAAATCCGTGACCGCTGCCTGAAAGAACAGGCGACGATGTGGGATGAAACCCGCCGCCTTGTGAACCCTCACCAGATGTATGTCGATCTTTCGGATAAACTCTATGCCATCAAGAGCAAGCTGCTCGAGGAAATGAGCTGGAATTCCCTGAAGTAAATTCTGAGAGTCTTATTGATTATAAAAATAAAAAGTGTCCGACCCGCTGCGGCCGGACACTTTTTTGTGGGCCTGGCGTCGCACGTTTCCGGTATGTTTCATACTTTGGTATGATGACAGCAGCCTTCCTGCCCGGTATATTGATACTGGAGTAAAATCCTAAAAATGAGCGGATAGGAGAAAAAGAGCATGAAAAAAGACGGCTTCAGGGAAAAGCTGCGGTATGCATTTGACAATTATATGGGAAAAGGGACGTTAGCCCTCATCGGCATGCTTTTCCTTATTACGGCAATCGTTGTTATTATTGCCGGAATCCTGGGATCGGCCGGGCAGACGGATACTTCCGTCGGAAACAACATCTGGATGAGCCTGATGCACGCACTGGACGCCGGGACTCTGGCCGGCGATGATACCTCGCGTATTGGTTTTGTCATCCTGATGTCTATCGTTACGATCTGCGGGATCTTTGTAACCAGTATTTTAATAGGTATTATCAGTACCGGATTTGAGGAGAAGCTGAACAGCCTGAGAAAGGGATTTTCCAGGGTCGTTGAGAACCGCCATACCGTTATCATCGGTTTCAATGACGGCATTTATACCGTGCTTAAAGAAATTATCGAAGCGAACTCCAATGAGAAAAACGGACGCATCCTCGTAGTCGGAACGGAAGACAAGGAAGTGATGGACGAGGAAATCCGGAACCACATCGATGATTTTAAAACGACGAAGGTCATCTGCCGCAGCGGCGATCCGACACATTCGGCAGTGCTTGCAATGTCGGCCGTTGAAAATGCGCGTTCAATTGTCATTAACGAAGAGGATGATTTTATGATTATCAAGATCATTCTTTCGGTTGTAGCCTATCTTAAAGAGAAGCAGGCTTTTGAAAATGACGCCCACATTACGGCGACGATTCACGATAAGAAGTATCTTCAGGCTGCGCTGATCGCGGCGGAAGGCAAAGCTGAGATCATTTATTTCAAGGAAGTTATTGCCCGCGTCATCGCGAATACCTGCCGTCAGCCGGGACTTTCCAATGTGCTGACCGGCGTTTTCAGCTTTGAAGGAGATGAGTTTTATTTCGAGAGGTTTCCGGAGCTCACCGGAAAGAAATTCGGCGACGTGCTGAATCTCTTTAAGAAGTCTACGGTCGTCGGCATCTGCAAAGCGGCCGCGGGCGGTTCGGCAGCAGGAGAAAACGCTGCAGCAGGATCTGCCGGGTTCGGCACTCCGCTTCTTAATCCGCCGATGGATACGGTTATTGAGGAAGGAGATGCAATCATTCACTTGTCGGAGGATAATGGCGTGTCCTTCCCGGCGGCGTCGCTGCCGACAGTAAATATTAGAGACAAGGTTTCAAATATGCAGATTCCGGAAGAGACGGAAAACAATCTGCTCATATTGGGGCACAACGAGTCACTGCCTCTCATTTTACGCGAATTAGACGATTTCCTGCCGAAGGGCTCGAAGGTCGTCATCGCCTGCTATTCCCTTCCTGAGGAGGCGGAGACGGAATGGAAGCATTTTGAAAACCTGGAAGTTATGCTGAAGGAAGCGGATATTTACGACAGACCGGTTCTTGAAGAACTGCTCACGCCGAATGTCCGGAATATCCTGCTTTTGAGCGATAGGAGCGACGATGAGGACGCAGATTCGAGAAGCCTTATTCTTCTCCTTCAGCTGCGCGAGATTTCCAATGTCCGCCATGCGGATTTCAATATTACCTCGGAAATGAATTCCGCCGAGAACCAGAGACTGCTCCGCGTCACAAAGGTCAACGACTTTATCGTCGGCAGTTCCATCACGAACCTTATAATGTCGCAGATTTCCGAAAACCGCCATCTGAAGGAATTCCTGACGATGCTTCTGGTCGAAGAAGGCTCGGAATTCTACATGAAGCCTTCGCTTAAGTACGTCAGGCCGGACGCGGAAGTCAGCTTCTATGAAATGACGGAAATTGTTAAAAACCACAACGAGATCTTTATGGGTTATAAGAAGAATGAAAACGGCGAGATGAAGATCGTCGTCAATCCGGACAAGGCCGGAACCATGAGATTCAGGCCGGAGGATAAGATCATCGTCATTGCAGAAGACGGGAGATAAACGGCGGGGCAACCGACGAGAGATAAACGGCGGGGCAACCGACGGGGAAAGCGGATAAAAACTTATGAAGATGACGCAGGACAGATGCAGTATGGGCTGTTCTGCGTTATTTTTTCGAAATTAATATCTTACGGGTAGCCGGGTGCGCGG
>DCDB01000011.1 GCA_002316215.1 Lachnospiraceae bacterium UBA1066
CGGTCCTGCTTTTTTTCGCTTGCCGATCAGCGGCATCGCCGGATCAAAAACCTCTGAAGCAAAACCATTAAAGAGACAGATGGATGAGCACTGGAATCTCCGTCCGAACAGCAGTGTCCCGATCAGGACAATAAAACTGGCGCATACAAAAAAAACCAGTGACGTCAGGATTCCGGAAGGTCCCCAGACAGTGACAGTATTCCGATACAGCGATGTACTGCTGTCCAGCAGCTTCAGGGAAACCGTTGTCCACGGCAGCGGCATGGCATAACAATACAACTCATAATTATTCAGAATAAACGGCGCAATAACGTGTACAGCCAAAGCCGCCAGAATAAATCCGGTCAGATTCCTTTTCCGCATTGCAGTCCGTTTTGAACTTCCGATTATTTTTATCGATAAAAATGAACCTATCATAATGAAAAGAGCTTTCACCCAATTTTCATAAATCAGCCAGATCCACAAAATAATATGCGCAATTTCTGCCGGGGCTTTTTTTGCATAGCCGTAATTCAGCCCGGCGATAATAATACATAAAATAATATATATCCATAATATTATTTTGAGCAGCTTTAAGGCGGCCGGGCTGTCTTTCTTCACATTTTTCTGCATATCCTTCTTCCTGTTTCTCATGTCTTTCTTCAGGTTTCCCCCGCATCTCCGCATCCATTACCACGCAGTATCAAGCTGTTTCCAAACTGAAAACAGAAGATGCGGCAATTTGATTATTTCCGGCAGTCAGGACAATATTACAGTTTTTCCGAAGACGATTTCTGACGAATCGATTCTGTCAGACGTTCAAGACTGAACATCGGTACAGCCCTGGTTCTTGCATATTCATGCATCGGTTTCCAGCGCTTATGTCCATAGTCAGGGTAACATTTCCAGCAGATCATAAATGTTCGCTCATTCTTAAGAGGAATGTTCATCGTCATCCCTGCATTATCGTAACCTTCAAAATAACCGTGGGCTTCATATTCGGTTTTGTAAAGCCCGGGAGTAAGCATCGCTCCCTTTCTTTTCTCATCCACATGTACATAAAACGGCTCTGTTTTATCTTTTATATGAATCCCCGTAAAATGAAGTACCAGATTCCTGCCGGATAAATCTCCGGCCTCCATATATTCTTCCGGAATTACTATTTTCAGGGTATATAAGGAGCCTGACAAAGGACTTTCGATATCCTGCGGCCATGGAGCAAAGTATTCCTCATTGCAGCAGAACAAATCCCGAAGCTTCCTCACTGTTTCTTTATATTCCGGAGAAGAACGTTCTGTTCCGCCGAACTTTTTATTTATCTCCCCCATGCCCCGGAAATATGCCTGTGAAAGGAATTCAAGAAAGCCTTCTTTTGTCTGACATCCACACTGATAATTGTGAAAACTGCGCTCAAGATCCTTCTCTGCGCATTCAAGAAGTTCCTCCTCTTCCATCGTCTGTCCCTTCAAAAAATGAAATAATTCCGGATTGCTGCATCGCCTCGTGATTCCCATAATCTTCATCAGAATATACGATAATTATAGGTTGAACGATGAATCAGCGTCAAGCGGAAAGCTGACGCAATTCACGTACAATTCACGAGCAATTCAGGCAAGAGACGGCTGCGTCTTTTCATTTTCGTCAAATATATGTTTTTTCCGAAGATAGGCAAGATAGATAAAGCAGAGCGTGATCTGCAGAAACGTGGAACACGGCGTTGCAAGACCTATCCGGAAAAGAGAAGGAGGTACTCTAAGGCTCATCAGGTAGGAAACGGGAACACGGACGCCGAAAGCACCGACGATTCCCTGGATCATAACAACAATTGTTCGCTGGAGCCCGTTGTAAAATCCGTTAAAGCAGAACAGGAAGGCGGTAAATAAACAGTCGATTGCATACGCCTTCAGATAATCAGCTGAAGCTGCAATCACTTCCGCGTCATTCGAAAATACAGAGCTTAAACGGTCCCCGTGGAAGAAAGACAGCCATCCGAGAACAATCCCAAAACATAAGGATATTACAATTCCCGTGCGGAGAGCCTGAAGCGCGCGCTTTGGCTTCCCTGCGCCATAATTCTGCGCGACAAAGGCGGACATGGACTGCATAAAAGAAGAAGGCACCAGCATGATAAATCCGCACAGTCTTTCTGCAACGCCCACGCCGGCGGAAGCAACGACGCCAATTGCATTGACGATTGCCATGATAATCAGAAAACTGATGCTTACCAAAAGATCCTGTACAGCAATCGGCGTTCCGATCGAAAGGATTTTTTTGATCAGGCCTCCGTCCGGGCGAATATCCGCTGCGCAAAAAGCAAAAGGCAGACCCATCTTACGGATAATCCGAAAAGACAAAAGGACGCTGAGCGCCTGCGAAATTACCGTTGCATAAGCAGCCCCTGCAGCACCCATGTGAAATATAGCTACCAGTAAAAGATCCCCAAAGATATTGAAAATTGCTGCAATCAATACCGTAATCAGAGGAACTTTCGAATTTCCTATTCCGCGGAAAATGCTTCCCAGGACATTATAGGCGATGATGAATATTGTTCCTCCGCTGCAGATCCGGATATAAGCTGAGGTCTGTGAAAAGGCCTCTTCCGGCGCCTGCATGACCCCGGTGATTCCGTCCGCCGCAAACTCCATAAGCACGGTTACCGCAATCCCGATGAAAATGAACAGCGCAATTCCGGCACCAATAACCTTTCCTGCCCTCTCCCGTTTTCCTTCTCCGATCAGCTGCCCGAGAAGTACCGTCATGCCCACCGCTATATCCGTAATCACAAAAGTAAGCGTCTGGATAATCTGCGAACCCGTCGCAACCGCAGAAACATTGGCCGCATCTGAAAACTGTCCCACGACCAGCAGATCCACCGCTCCGTATAAAGACTGAAGCAAAAGTGCAGCCAGAACCGGAATCGCAAACTTCATCAGCGGCCCCAGTATCTTCCCTTCCGTAAAATTCATACTTTCCATCTGATATTCTGCCTCTTTTCACCCGTCGTTAAGTTTCATAAAATTGCGGCCTAAGACGCCGCGCCTTACCATGCCGCTGTCTGAAAAAATAAAAAAAGGCATTGAACACGATCAATGCTCCCTGATTTTCAAAATAAAAAGTCATGCATGTTCGGGTTGAATGCCCTTTTTTGACCCGGTATAATAAAAATCTTTTAATCCTTTGTGCTGAAATA
>DCDB01000009.1 GCA_002316215.1 Lachnospiraceae bacterium UBA1066
TGTTCCGGAGAGTGGAGGTAGACAGCCAGTACAAAAACTCGTACAACAATCTCCTGCAGATTGATTATGCCGTCGAGGACAATTTCAAGGCGGCAAGAATGCTCCTTACTATGATTTACGGCGATTCTAATGTATCTATGCTTCGTCACAATACCTTTAATCCATTGAATTTCGGACCGGCCTATAATGCAATGATCGGCTACCAGCTTTCTATGGATAATATTGAATCCATCTATATTTATAACAGCCGCAATGATATGGTTTACACGACTTATGGGCATGCTTATCGGACAGAGGATTTTTTTGATAAGGAGATACTGGATGAGTTGGGCAAAAGCGAGCCCAGGGAAACAATTTTTCCGTTTGCAAGAACTGTTCAGCGGCCGGATTATGCGGCAACTCATGTCAGGGTATATACCCTCACACTCTGCGAATGGGACAAGAAAGAACTGGATGACGCCATCATTCTTAACATGAATGAGAAATGGCTGGAGAATACAATCAGCCGGCTGGTAGTATTTCCTGACAGCAAGATATGCGTCACAGACAGAAAAGGCGATCTTGTTTTTGCAACGGATGAACAGCTTCGCTCCGGTTTGTATCATCATTTTTCCCCTATGGATCAGATTACTGATGATTCAAGGAACTTTATTTATTCTATGACCGAAGATAAGGCGCTTTATACTTATCTGTATATGAAGCGTCTGGGCTGGTATATTTTCAGTATCGTTCCTGTGGATACGATTATGAATCCAATCAACCGGATGCAGGAGAAAGTAGCGTATATCTGTATGACGGTTTTAGCTTCCAGTCTTCTCATCTCGTGGATTTTATCGTGGCTCACATTTCGCCCGGTTAAAAAAATGATTGAAGAACTGGAACTAAAAAGTGGAGACGGAGATTCGGCAGAAGATAAGGAAGATAGAAGCGTCGGCCAAAATAAAAATTCCGAAAGCAAGGAAAATGGTCCACCGGATACAGGTCTAAATACTGCGTTTCGGAGTTATCAGTATCCATACCAGAACGAGGAACAGCTTGCAAATCTGCTTATATGCGGGAAAGCCCAGGAAGCAGAAGAAATGTATCATGCCATTATCACTTCGGAGCTGGAAGGGTATTCAGATAATATTTATCATTTTGCAGTAGACCACGTTTGTTTTGCTGTCATACAGGCCGCTGAAAGCGCAGACAGGAAAGAAGGAAGAAATGATACAGACTATATGACTTGGCGAGAAGCGATAAAGAAAGCCGCATCCCACCAGGAAATTGACAGACTGTTTATTCAGGAGATCAGAGAAATCGGCCAGAGATTCGGTCAGAAAAATCCGGACGACACACTGATTCTTGATATAGAAAACTATATTGCCGCACAGCTTTCGGACAATGCGCTTTGCCCTGAGAAGGTAGCTGAACAATATGATTTTTCTGCAGTATATCTCAATCGGAAATTTAAGAAGGTCACGGGTGTATCTCTTGCGAATTATATCATTGCCCTTCGGCTGAATCGCATGGCGGTTCTCCTGCTTCAGTCAAATGAGTCGGTCGGCCGTATTATTGACAGCCTTGGTTTTCTGAACCGTAGCTATGCGCATACCCTTTTTAAGAAAGCATATGGTGTGACTCCTAACGAATACAGGATGGGGAAGAAATATACGGAGATGCAGAGCGGACATTGATTAGGAGAGCTATGAAGATATTATTGTAAGCCGGATAACGGAAAAATGAAATGACTTTTTGGGGGCCGGATGACATAGTCCTGTCCGAGTTCATCCAGCTTCAGGAACACATTATTATGTCATCCCCCCCGTTTCATGGCAAAAGTCGCCCTGCCAAAGAGGCTGCCCCCTGCTGCAGGACTTCGAAAGTTATGGCATTGGCAGACTTATAATCCTTTTCGGAAGAAGAATGGATTCCGGAAAAGATGCTGACCGGATGGCTGCACTGTCAGGGGTGCTCTCTTCGAGATGCCTTGAAACTTAATTTGCAAGAGTTAAAATTTTCGTTCCAAAAGGTAGGTATTTGATGTAATATTAGCCATAAGGAATCAATTTTTTGTTTAGTGAGATAATTTGTGGTGATTTAATTTTCTTCAAAAAGAAAGCAGATTCCTTATATTTTGGCATTTCCAAAAAGCTGTTTATAGGGGAACGGCTAAAAACGGGCAATGCGGATAATACTGCGGAAACTCAAGAAAAAGCCCTATTGTTTTATATATCCGTCTGTGATACATTAAATAAACATGGATAACCGGGCGCGATGTTGAAAAGCCGTTTTGTAAAATCACAGGGTTCGGCAGAATTTAAGGACAGCCGGTTGCTGATACTGTAAAAGACGGTATATGGCTTAAATGGCTATATGCCTTTTTTATTTTGTTCTTTAGCATTCGAAAGCGAGGAAAAAAATGAGGGAACAATCAGAACAGCTCTTTAACGCGATCTACCAGGCGCGTCTTTGTGCCATGCTTTTTTTAGACACAGCCTGCGGTATTCGTGAAATCAACGGATATGGAGCGGAAATCTTAGGCAGCAAACCGGACGAGCTGGCCGGGAAATGCATTCTGGAATATATTCCGGAAGAAGAGCATGCATCCATCCGGAAAGAGCTGGATATGCTGCTTGCCGGACGGAAAGACCGGATCAGTCTGGTCCATCGTTTTTCCGGCCCGAACGGTACCTTCCGATGGGTTTCCACCAGTGTTTCTGTTTATCCGGAGGCAGACGGTTCCAGGATGCTGGAAAGCGTTTTTGTCGATATCACTAATGAAAAAAATATGGAAGAACACCATCAGAAATCGCTTGAAATCATGGATTCCGTAGCGAGCATCTATGATGCCTTTTATTTCTGCGATATGCGGAAGGACACTTATCAGCGTCTCGGCGAACGTACAGAGTATACGGATACTCTCGGCATACCGAAGTCAGGCATTCTTTCGGAAACCGTTGAATCCTATGCCGCATCCTTCGTTACGGATGAATACAGATCAATTTTCCGGAAATTTCTCGATCCGGAGTATATCCGAAGCAATCTGACGGAGAAAAAGAATTCTTACGAATTCGAATACTGTCAGGCAAAGAATGG
>DCDB01000258.1 GCA_002316215.1 Lachnospiraceae bacterium UBA1066
AGAAGCGCCCTGATATAAATCCGTACGGCATTGGCGAAACGCAGCCTGGTTTGAAGCCGTGCCGAAAATATTTTCTGATGCCTTTTAGTGTAACGCAAAAAACGGACGGTGGCAAGACGCCCCGTCCGTTAAAATATTGCACAATATTAAGAATGGTTATAAAGATTTCCGAGCCTTGCGGTTTTTCCGCAGCCATCCTGCCTCACATATGATCCGGAGCAGAGAATCCCAGGATATCGATGCTCTTTTCAAGCATTTTTTCCGCTGTACCAAGAAGATGCAGATAGCTTCCTCTCCTGCCGGCATCAGGCTCAGCGATTATCTTTGTCTCATGATAAAACCGGTTAAAATCATTTGCCGTCTCATAAATGAAAGCGCAGATCTTATGCGGCGCAAGCTCCTCGAAAGCTTCGGAAACCACCGATCCGAAACGTCCGATATCCAGCATCAGGTTTCTTTCCTCAGGCGTATCCGGCGGAAGCAGCGTACCGGCTGTTCCCTTACCGGCCTTTTCCAGAATGGATTTTATCCGAACGATGGTATATAAAATATACGGCCCCGTATTTCCCTCAAAAGCGGTGAACTTATCAGTATCAAACACGTAATCCTTAGCGGCCTGATTGGAAAGGTCACCGTATTTAATGGCTGAAAGCGACACAATGCGGGCAATCTTTTCCGTATCTTCTTCTCTGACATTCTTGTTCTCGCTGATTTTTTTTATCATTCCGGTATTTATCTCATCCAGAAGTGTTTCCAGCCTCATGACGCCGCCTTCACGCGTCTTGAACGGTTTCCCGTCCCTGCCGTTCATCGTCCCGAAACCGACGTGCTTAAGCTCTGTATCCTCATCTACCAGGTGCGCTTTACGTGCCGCCCGGAATATCTGTGTAAAATATAGAGACTGCCTTTTGTCGACCACATAAATAATCTCATCCGGTGAGAACAGCTTCATGCGTTCAACAATAGTAGCGAGATCCGTTGTATTATAAAGGGACGCCCCATCCGATTTAAGCACCATGCAGGGAGGAATCTTCTTCTTGTCTTCCGGAAGCGCAACATCTATGACCAGCGCCCCTTCATTATAGTATGCATATCCCTTATCTTTCAAATACCTGACCATGTCAGGTATATACGGCTGGGCATCAGACTCCGATTTCCACAGATCAAATGTCACATCAAGCCTGGCATAATTCTTCCTGAGATCCGCTGTGGATATTTCCATGATTTTGTTCCAAAGTGCGCGATAGCCCGGCCTGCCTTCCTGCAGAAGATGCGTGGCCTCCATCGCTTTTAGCTTATATTCTTCATCCGTTTTGGATTTTTCAGATGCGAAAGGATAGATTTCTTCAAGTTCACTGATGGTAAATGGAGCCTCCGACGGATATTCCGCGGGATCTTCCGGTGCCGTGTCACTGAAATAAATCAGTTCCGGACGGCGTGCCCGAAGTTCTGTGATAATAAGGCCCATCTGCAGCCCCCAGTCGCCTAAATGTACGTCACCTAAGACTTCATTCCCGACAGCACGTCCCAGTCTCTTCAGACATTCACCTATAACAGCGCTGCGCAGGTGCCCCACATGAAGCGGTTTTGCAACATTCGGTCCGCCGTAATCAATAATTATTTTCTTTGGATTCTCCGTCTGAGGAATGGATAAGAATTTATCCTCATCCATTTCCATTATGTAGGATGCAAGAAATTCTCCCGAAATGTTTATATTGATAAAACCGGGCGCTGCAATTACCGCCTCAAAAAAGCTTTTATCCTTGTTACCCTCTTCCGCCTTCTTCAAAACATCCTGTGCTATCGCAAGGGGGGCTTTATGATAATTTCTGGCGGCAGACATGGCGCCGCTACACTGGAATTCACAAAGATCCGGCCGATCCGAACGGCGAACACGGCCGAACATTTCATCATATCCGGCTGCTTTAAATGCATTTTGAAATTTTTTACTTAATATCGTTTCGATTTTTTCCATACACAGCCCGCTTTTCTATTATTTTTTGCCGCCTCTTCTGTTATCCCCGGGTCAGGATGAAATCGACGACATTGCTTTTATTGTTATCCGAATCTACCACATAGATTTTTATATCATAGGTCCCGGCTTTTTTTGTCTTATAGTCACCTGTCAGAATTATATTTCCGTAAAGAGCCGATGAAGTGTCCTTACTGTCAGTTATGCTTTCGATGTAGGACGTATATTCGAAGGAATCATTCACGCCGATTTTTGCGGAAGTTGCCTTCATTTTAATTGTCGGTCCTCCCGGTTCAGGTGTTGTCGAAGGCGCTGCAGAAGCCGTAGAACCTGAAGACGACGCTGTGTCAGCACCTGCAGTTTCTGAATTTGCTGCCGCCGCGCTTGCTGCTGTACTGCCTGTCGTACTTGCAGCTGTAC
The DNA here is from genome assembly GCA_002316215.1 of Lachnospiraceae bacterium UBA1066. Lineage (GTDB taxonomy): Bacteria > Bacillota > Clostridia > Lachnospirales > Lachnospiraceae > Chordicoccus. Next base: position 2,393 of record DCDB01000258.1, read on the forward strand.
TTGTACTGTCCGCTGTTCCTGATCCCTGGCTCTCTGTCTCCGAGGATGCAGTCATAGCTGAAGCTGAGTCAGTCGCTAAAGTATCCGAACCCGTATCTTTTGCCGAATTCGTCTGTCCGGATTCTGAAGCAGAAGCCGTATAATTAACAACCTGGCTTGCCGTCGTAATGTTATTGCTGGAATCCTTTACGATATATGTTACCTTTGCATGCTTTCCGTCAGAAAGAGGTGTAATAGAATCTACGCGGATGGAAGCCGTTACATCTCCGTCAACATTATCCTTCGCCGTGATGTTGGACAAAAGAACACTTTCATCCTCTCCTTCGGTATAGGACAATTCTGTCCCGGAAAATGAAATTGCAGGGCTTTCGTTATCTCCTTTATAGAGAATAAACGCTACCCCGGCAAGAAGCAAAAAACCGATTACCACCAAGACTGCTGTAACTGTCTTCTTAGACATCATCCTATATCTCTCCGATCGTTTCTCTTATCACCTTTACCGCTGCTGCCATAATACTTTCCATAATACCTGCCATAATGCTTTCCGTAATAACCGCCGTAGTAGCTTGTCTTTTCCATATCAACCTTGTTCAGGATAACGCCGAGAATCCTGCAGTCAGATTTTTCCAGCTGTGCTTTTACGCCCTGGACAAATTTATAACTGATGGAACCTGCAGCTATAACGATTGCTACGCCGTCACATTGTCTTGCAATGATAGCGGCGTCAATAACGGATCCAAGCGGCGGAGAATCAATAATAATGTAGTCGTAATTTTTACGAAGGGCTTCCAAAAGGGTCGCAAAACGCTTCCCGCCAAGAAGCTCCGCGGGATTCGGTGTCTCCGGTCCGGAAAAAATCATCTGCATATTCGAATAATCTGTCTGACAGATACACTCTGAAAGAGCTCCCTGTCCTGTAAGAAAGTGGCTGAGACCTTTTATCTCTCCGCCTTCAAGCTTGTAGCGGCCCATCATAACGGATTTTCGAAGGTCAGCGTCTATCAGGATCGTACGTTTTCCAGCTTCCGCCATGGAAGTCGCCAGATGTGTTGCAACAGAGGATTTGCCTTCATTCGGCGTGCAACTCGTCAGACAGACAACTTTAACTTCATCTCCGCAAAACTCTATATTGGTTCGAAGAATCTTAAAGGCCTCATCCAGCTGAAAATGTTTCTCGCTGCTTTTTATCTGAACTACCGGCATTATGCTTTTCCTTTCTTCGTTTTCTTCCCTTTATGATTCCCTGCTACAGCGGTTTCATCCAAAGGTATCACTCCGAGAACCGAAAGCTTTAAATAGCGTTCAATATCTTCCGTAGTCCGGATTGTATCATTAAACATAAAGTTTAAAATGACAACAATAATGGCAATAACAGCACCCGCCAACGCACCGATGGCTGCATCTTTCATCGTATGAGGGCTTGATTTTGACGTCGGCATATCCGCTTCTTCCACGGTATTTACCGCCTGAATATCCATTATTTCGGTGATATGTTTTGCAGAAGAAATTCGTACGGCGTTAGCAATCGACTGCGCCATATATGGATCCTCATCCTCTACATCAATCACAATGTAGCGGGTATCCGAGGGATTTGAAACCGTTATTTCATCCGCCAGCTGAGCGGGGGTCATGTCCAGCTGCAGCTCGGCAATGACATCCTGCATTACAGGGCGGGCTGTTACGATCTGCAGATAGTCCTGTGTGAGATAGGTTGAAGTATTGAGGTCGTTTGTGTTAACTGTATTCGTAGTCTGATCCGTCCTGTTTAAAATATAAACCTTCGTTTCAGACGTATAACGCGGCGTAATGAAAAGTTTCGTAAAAAGCAGGACAGCAAGTCCTGCAACAATAGCCGACAGTATAATCGTAAGCATATGACCCCAGATCGCACGGAACACGTCGCGCAAATCAATTTCAACTTCCTGCGGCTGTTGGTTTTCTTCCATAAATATTCTCCTCCGGAGCGGATTTTCTGCTAAAGCAGCCTATGACACGGTAAAGAAATTAACCCATCCCGCTAAAGAAGAGGTACATAACCCCGCACTAACAAACATTTCATTTTTCGATATAGCCTGAAGCCGGCCAGATATACCTGAAGCGTTTCTGTCCGATTATCTTTTCCGGCAGAATATAACAATGAACGTTTAAAAGCTGGTCATGTGTTCATTCCCCCACATCTAAAAAATATTACCACCTGCATCTTGTTAATGCAAGCCCTATTTCTCCCTCATTGTGGCAGAAAGGTTCTTCTCCCCATGGCCTATATAACCGAACTTACAGAATTTCCGGTTGACGCATCAGGATAAAAGTTCTCGGTCTGCAGCGTAATTTCTTCTTTTTTTATCAGGGTATTCTGCCATTTTATAAAGGCTTCATCCTCCGGGAACACTAATGCTGCCATAGAACCTGCCAGCGCTGCCACAGCATTGGTATCACCGCCCAGATTCACAGCCTTAAGGAGGCATTCTTCAAAGGAAGTCGAGGACACAAGGCACCAGACAGCTGCCAGAAGAGTATTGACGACTGAAGACCCGCTTCTTATTTCATTTTCATCCGTCTCTGCGAATTTTTCATCAGCCATGACTTTGTAATATCCAGTAAACTCTGCCGTCTCTTCAATTCCGTTATAATATTCAATCACTTTATCGGCGGCTACGGCGGACAGTTCCCTTACACTCTGTGTTTTATGTTCAAGCAGATATAAAAGCAGATGGGTATAAATGCTGCAGGCAATATAGCAGATGGGTGTCCGATGCGTAATAGCAGACACTTTTTCAACAAAAGAATAACATTCCTTCGTATCTATATAATCGACATCCCTGTCAAAAAATATATGCAGTACTGCCGGCAGCATCCTGCAAAGTGATTCATTATTCCAGCTGTCGTCATCCGAACGTCCGCAGAGAAGGGGGTCTGTTCCTTCCTGGAAAGCATTCAGGGCCGATACAATATATTCAGAACGGAACACCACGTTTCCGGTAGAAGTATACTTACCCTCTTCCTCCCTGGCCTTAAGTTCCGTCAGTATCCTGCCGAAGTCAATATCATTTTTCATTGCCGCCTGTTCGGCCAGAAGTATGCCTGTAAGATCACTCCATGCGCCTGCCGGCAGATGGTCGGCTTCATCCTCAGTCATGTCGCGCGCCGGCTCTTCTTTTAATTCTTCCCGGGTCTTTCCCCGGTACGGAAGCCCCAGCGCATCTCCGACTGCAAAACCCAAAACAGTCTTAACCGCTTTTTTAACACTCATTTCTCCCTGCATTTGCAGCATCTCCCTCCGGATGTCTTCCTAAAATATGACGCAGATGCCAAAATTGCCCTTTGGTAACCGTAATGCTTCGATTGGTTCCATCGCTCAGCGATTCCCGCATCCCGGAAATATTTCATGTCCGTATATTTACCGCTTAATTGTTGTGTTCCTTCCCGGTTCCCGCACTCTAAAAATCATTCGGAATCCGTAATTTACTGCAGATAAGCTGAAACAGGCATCAGAACGTTTCCCAAAACCACCAGTGTCACTTCGGTATAAAACATCATCTTGCCGAACTGCTTTGCAAATGCACGATCCTCATACTTGCTCCGGATACGGTTGATACTGATGATTGTAATCGCAGTGGAAAGTATTGTCGCTATGCCAAAAACATTCATGAAAAGCAACAGACCGTTCTGCATGGCAGGAACTTTATTTGCTCCGATCATGACGTTCGAAACAGTGCCGAACAAAGCCCCCGGCAGCATACCAAGAGGATCAACCCTGTGATAAGTGCAGATAAACAACGCAATCAAAGCCCATATTGTCGTACCGAACATAGCAATAAAACACATAAGATAAAGCGAAAAACCGTTTCTGTTTATCTCAACCTCAGTCAGATGCTCCGCAATGTAGAGATGTCCCGTCTCTTTTTCCGCCAGCGGATTTCCCATGGCAATAGGATATTTATAAGTAAGTGCACAGGAAGCGGCGCGAAGTACTTTAAATCCGGAAATATCGATGCTGGAATTAAGCGTTCCGGACTCAGGATCATTCTCAAAGATAACGCGGGCTAGATTCCACTCCGACTGAATATACATCTTCAGCTGATGCGATTCCAGAGGGAAACGCACTGTCCAGAAAGCCTTCGATATCGTAACGTCAAACGAGACAAGCTGATAATGATTATCTTCCTCATCCGTCGTGTCTTCAATAACCGTCAGCTTATTAATTGCTCCTCTGTAAACCGTAAAGTTGTGCGCCATGTCCAGGTCATCATCACCTTTCCACTTGAACCATACTCTCGCAACAACTTCAAAATCCGAATCATCCAGATTCATATCTTTAAAATCAATGATATAAGTTCCCATAGTTACATGAGTGGCATCCTTAGAAATAGAATCTACCTTCTCCGTATCCTGCCAGGGGGTCAAGGCACTCTCCCAGTACTTTTCCTCTCCCATTTTATCGCTGATCAGTGTAATGCAGGCATAAATAAGGAAGCTTCCCATAAGGGCAAGGTAAACAAACATGCCTATTGCTATCATCTTTTTATGTTTTGGCGTTATCTTTGCTGCTGCGGAAGCCGTGGGCGTGGGACTTGTCTTCACTTCGTCTGGCGCATTCTTCTCCGACACGCCGTCGTCTGCTTTTGCCCTTTTCTCCGTCACGCTGTCATCCGCTATGACTTTTTTCTCCGCCTCACCATCGTCTGCTTTTGCCCTTTTCTCCGTCACGCTGTCATCCGCTATGACTTTTTTCTCCGCCTCACTGCTGCTCATGCTGGTTTTGGCATTCTGTCCGTCTTTAATAAATCCATCCGCCAATCTTATTCCCTCCCCCTCTGAACAAAATATCCGAAAAACAAGCAAATAAAGTACCGCTCCAAACTACTGGCTGCGCTTTCCGCCGCAGGCGTCAGGATGAAAACATCTGCGCAATTGCAGGAAGCACCTGCGTATTCTGACTCCAGATTGTCGCCCACTGATCAATCGCAAGCGGACAGTCGCCTGTTCCGGTTTCAATTGTAACTGCCGGAATCCCACAGACCAGCACAAAATAATCACTGCATCCCGCAGTCTCCTGCGCACTGGAAACCGTTGATTCCATTGTATATCCCGTAAGGCCGGCTACCGTCGTTGCCAGAGTCTGGTCGGCTTCCTTTACACTCCCGGTACTCCCGTAATCCCAGTAAACCTTCTGTCCTTCCGAATGATATGCGATTTCACAGACGCAGTTAATGGAATCCTTAAGCGCCACCAATGCCTTCACTTCATTTTCAGAAGCAGGAGATTCGCCTTTATAACGGCTGCAGGACGGCTGCGTCGTTCCGACGGTACCTTCCCATCCGCAGTCAAAGTTGCGGTTCAGGTCAACACAGCGTGCGTTAGCCTTCCACGTCTTCCAATAAGCATTTATCTGCGGATCGCCTTTTCCAAGAGAAACATCGCTCTGATAGCATGCCATAAGACCGCTTTTTAAGCTCGCATCCCTTATCGCATCCACTCCGGACTCACTGATCGAAACGCCGTCCGGATTCATCATGGGAATAATATGAAGACGCACATCCTGTACAAGCTCCGAATATTTATTCCCGCCGTACTCGGAACTGTCCCAGCCCTTAAGGTATTCTTCCAGCTGTTTCATACCGAGAAGCGAATTAATATACTCACGTCCATGCATGGAATACTGTATAATGACATCCTTTGTAGCACTGTCCGGACCGACGACAACATCCAGAAGGTCACGGCTGTCCGCAGTCGTCCCGAATTTTTTTATTTTTATTTTATCTGAATAGCGTTGTTCAAGAAAATAAAGATCCTTTTCCATCTGATCATAGGTGTAAACCGCATTATCTGTGGCCACAATATCTCCTGAAGGTGCCGTATCTGACGAGGTATATGTCCAGTCCGTGATCCCGCTGCTGCCTGCAGCTTCGGATGACGCTGATAACGTAACTGCTGACGAAACCGTTGACGAGACTGCCGCCGGAGTATTTTCCGCCGCCTGGTTTGCTGCAGCCGATACGGTAACTTCCTGGTTTTTCGCCTGTGCTTTTTTTGAAAAGCCTACGGCAAAACGAATGACAAATACGGCCGCGAGGATGAACACAGCCGCTATAGCAGCGCGAAGAGAATAGGCAATTAAAATCTGCCTCTTCCTTGCCTTTCGGCGGCGTTCGGCACGCATGGCCTGCCTGCGCTTTTCCCTCGCTTTTTCACGCTTTTCATCGAACTTTTCATGAGCAGCATCATAAGAGGCATCCATCTTCTCCGATGCCTCTAACTCTTCAAGGTAAGTAAACTTTTTTTCTTCGCTCATGTCCACCTTTCAAAGGCCGCCCGGTTCCATACGGTTTGCACTGAGGCATAATGCTGCCGAAATCATTTTTTGCAAGAAAAAAATTCCGGATTCTAACGCCTGCATCATATTATACTTTATCAAAAACAAAATAGGAAGTGTTAAATGTTTGTTACAAACCATTCCGGTAAGCCGGCTGCCCGCAGAAACTATTTATAATTATCCGGTATCTCATCCCCCCATGGCGTACCGTCCAGATCATAAGGCGTCGACTGATAAACATAATAATTAAGCCAGTTCGTATAGAGATTATTAGCATGAGCTCTCCAGACGAGAGGAGGCCTTTTTCCGGGATCATCGTCAGGGAAATAATTGACCGGGATGGCTGTATCCAGGCCCTTTTTCCTGTCCCTTTCATATTCCCGCCGAAGCTGCATCCTGCCATACTCCGGATGTCCCATGACAAAAATTTTTCTGCCATTTTCCGACATTGCAAGAAACACCCCGGCAGCATCCGACTGGGCCAGGATCGTAATGGCATCGCAGGCGGCAATATCTTTCGTCGATACTTCCGTATACCTGGAATGAGGCATAAGAAAATGATCGTCAAAGCCTCTTACCAGAGGAACTTTGCGGTTATAAACCGTATGCCAGAAAAGACCGAACATCTTCTTGTCCAGCATGCGTTTCGGCAGCCCGTAGAAATAATACATGGCAGCCTGCGCTCCCCAGCAGAGAAAAAGCGATGAAGTAACATGCGTATTGGACCACGAAAAGACCTTCTGAAGTTCTTCCCAGTAATCCACCTGTTCATAGTCAAGCATCTCGACCGGCGCGCCTGTCACAATCAGTCCGTCAAAATGCCTCTGCTTTAAATTCTCAAAAGATTCATAAAAGGTATCCAGGTGGCTTTTTGATGTATGCTTTGAAACATGGCTCATCATTCTCATAAAAGTGCAATCGATCTGAAGAGGCGTATTGGAGAGTTCGCGCAGGATCTGCAGTTCGGTGTCTTCTTTAAGAGGCATAAGGTTCAGGATGACAATCTGAATCGGCCGGATATCCTGATGAAGGGCACGATCCTCATCCATAACAAAAATATTTTCTTTTTCAAGCAGTTCCTTTGCAGGCAGTTCATTTGGCAATTTTATAGGCATTACTTTTTACCTTCCATTTCCAGGCTCTCCATAAACTCTTCTTCCGTAATAATCGGTATTCCGAGTTCACGTGCCTTTTTGTTTTTTCCCGACGGGCTTCCCGGATCATTGTTTATCAGCGCGGCTGTCTTCCGGGAAACACTCCCGGCACATTTTCCCCCATGCGCCTCGATAAAGCCTGCAAGTTCCTCTCTGTTCTTAAAATGAAATACATCTCCGGTCACAGCATAGGTTTTTCCCGCAAGCTCACCGGTCGTCTTTACTGTACTGCTCTCCATCCTCAATCCGGCTTCCTTCAGCCGGGACAGAAGCTTTTTATTGTCCTCAGACGAAAAGAAAGAAAAAATAGCTGCTGCCGTAACACTTCCGATATCCGGCACAGACTGAAGTTCCTCTTCATTTGCCGCTGCAAGCCCTTCGAACGACGAAAAATAGTTCATAATCGCCTTTGCCGACGCTTTTCCCACATTTAAAATGGCAAGGCCGGCTAAGAGTCTCCATGGCTCATTATTCTTGGATTTCTCAATTGCAGCGAGCAGTTTATCCGTGCTCTTTTCGAGTCCTATAAGCTTCTGTCCGATAAGTTCATCGCGATGTTCCTTTAAATGGAAAATATCACTGACATCTTTTATGAAGCCCGCCCGTATAAGGGATATTGCAATCTCTTCTCCGAAACCCTTGATGTCCATGGCATCCCTGCCCACGAAATTAATAAGGTGACGTTCGAGCTGGGCAGGGCATCCCGGATTGATGCACCGCATATCCGCCATGCCGTCCTCGCGTACAATCGGCCCACCGCAGACCGGGCAGCGGTCCGGCAGTTCATAATCGTGTGTACCGGGCGGTCTCTTTTCAGGGACGGAGTTTTTTATCTTTGGTATGATTTCTCCTGATTTATAAACAACAACCGTATCTCCGATTCCAATGTGAAGATTCTTAATAAAATCCTGGTTATGGAGCGTTGCCCTGGAAACAGTAGTCCCGCAGAGACGTATCGGGTCAAATACAGCCGTCGGATTTACGCGTCCGGTCATCCCGATGGATATTTCAATATCACGGATGACCGTTTCCTTTTCTTCAGGCGGATATTTATAGGCAATATGGCCGGCACTATACTTCGATCCTGCCGGAAAATCATCTCTGTAAGCGATCTGGTCAATTTTTACTACAGCTCCGTCAATGTCATACCCGAGTTCTCCGCGCTTTTCACCGATGCGGTCTATCTCCGAAAGTATCTCTTCCTCATACGTACAAAGCTTCGACGGCACCGTTGCCATCCCCATAGAACGGAGGATTTTCAATCCTTCCGCATGAGAAACCATAAGCTCGTGTCCTGCTTTCTGGACATTGAAAACAAAAAGTGAAAGTCCCCTCTTTTCTGTCATTTCGGGATCCAGCTGCCTGAGCGTCCCGGCAGCACAGTTCCGGGGATTGGCAAATACTTTTCCTCCGTACAGTTCCTGTTCTGCATTGACCCTGTCAAAATCTTCGTGCTTCATATAAACTTCGCCGCGAACCTCAAGAAAACTTCCGCCGTCCGATATTTTTTCCAGTACATCGGGAATCACTCTGGCATTCAGCGTCACGTCTTCACCGATCAGGCCGTCCCCGCGCGTTTCAGCAAGAACAAGCATCCCGTTTTCATAGCGCAGGCTCATAGAAAGACCGTCAATCTTCTGCTCCACATCGAAAAGGGCATCCGGATGACGTTCACGCACCTCCCGTATCCAGGAAACGACCTCTTCCTTTGAAAAGACATCCTGGATGGAAAGCATCGGGACATCATGTGTTACCGTCACGCCTGCTTTTCTCTTCACGGGAGCTCCTGCCTTCTGAGAAGGCGAATCTTCCGTTATATATTCAGGATGTTCTTTCTCGATTTTCTTAAGTTCCTGCATCAGAAGATCATATTCGTGATCCGTGATCTCTGGCTCTGCATCTTCATACTTCTTATTTAAATACTGAATTTTCCCGGAAAGCTCATTATATTTTTCTCTGTCTGTCCTGTCCTGCATGATACGATGTGTTCCTTCTATTGTTTGTATTTCCGCAGGAAGGTCCCGCAGTGTATTTAAAAACTCTCTTTGTCCTTCCGGAAGGAGGCGATATATGCCTTTCTTCTTTCATTTCCGCCATTTCCTTAAGAGTTTTTATCTCATTAGCCGTAAGAAAACGCTTTCTTCCTTCCTTCAGGTCTCCCAATTGAAGGTTCATGATGCGTATTCTCTGGATCTCTATTGCTTTGAAGCCGCCTGCTTCGCACATTCGCCTGATCTGGCGGTTATAGCCCTGTGTCAGGACAATGGAAAATTTTCTGGCGCCGGTTCTGGTAACCTTGCAGGGCCGCGTCACAACCGTCATTCCCACAGCTTTCAGCGGATGTCCCGGTGTTCCGGGCTGCAAAGTAAGATGGCTTTCATCATCGATAACGATCTTCATTCCCGCACGCATCGCATTCAGAAAATCCGTCGTGAGTACTTTGTCCACCGTTACAATGTACTCTTTTTCATGAAAATTCGATGCCTTCATAATCTTATTGTTAAGATCGCCGTCATTTGTGAGGAGAAGCAAGCCTGTTGAGTCCTTATCGAGGCGACCCGCGTAAGAAATGTAATGCGTAATGCCCGCATAATCGACGACATTTTCTTTAATGCGCTTATCTCCCGTACAGATAATGCCCTTCGGCTTGTTCATCATCATATAAAGCTTTTCATCTTCACTGTCTTTCAGAGGCTTCCCATCCACAAGAATCCTGTCACCCGGAAGAAAGCGGTCTCCCAGCGCAGCCTCCGTTTTTTCGGAATCATCCGCACCGCCGCGGATAATCTCCACATGGCCTTCGGAGATAAGCCTGTCCGCTTCTCTCCTGGAACACAGCCCCGTACTGCTGATATATTTATTCAGACGTGTGCCTTCATTTTCCATAAAACACCTCGCTTAAAAGATCATTTATAAGAACCCAGACTAATAGTAACATTAAAATCTTCGAAAAGCAATTGCCTGCGTATCCCGGGCACAATGCAATATCTTATTTTCTGAATATTACAACTTTCTTCTTTCCCTTGCATTTTCTTTTTACTATGATATTATTATCTTAAAGGATTTTGTAATTAATTAATGATATTGAATCTTATCAGGAGGGATATGCGCACTTCAATTAAAAGGCAGAAACGGCTGCGAAACAGAATGGTGATGGGGATTTTTGCTTTCGCGGCCGCCTTATGTACGATTTTGTACTTTACAATTGACTCAGGCACCCATTCCGTTTTGCTTAATGCAGAAGGCTCCGAAAATGAACTTGTTGCACAGACTGTCGCGGCCCGCGATTTATCCGGCTGGGACTTAAATGAAACAGGTTGGCGCTACAAAGACAAAAGCGGCGTCTACTGCAATTCTTCCTGGGAAACAGTAGAAGGAAAAGAATATTATTTTAATCCCGAAGGTTATGTTTCGACAGGATGGACAGAAATTGACGGGAATTTATATGACCTGGATGCTGTCGGCCAGAAACTCACGGACTGCTGGGTTCAAAATGCCAACAGCCAGCTCTGCCGTCTCGGGGCAGACGGAAAAGCTTTGACCGGATGGTTTACCGATTCCGACGGAAGGATATTCTACATGGGCAGTGACCATGTCGCCGTAAGCGGCTGGCAGGATATCGAAGGTGTCCATTATTATATGGGGACTGACGGGGCAAAAGTAACCGGTTGGGCAACCGTCGATGGCAAGGTCTATTATCTCGGAGCGAACGGAGCTATGGCGACCGGCTGGCAGGACATCGACGGCAGCCGCTACTACCTCGGTACAGACGGCGTAATGGAAACCGGCCTTGCCTCCGTTGACGGAAAGACTTATGATCTCGGAACAGACGGGAAAATGGTCTGCGGCCTCACAGCTCTTGACGGCAGAAATTATTATTTTGATGACAGCGGCGTCATGCAGACCGGCTGGGTTACCGTAAATAGCACAAAATATTATTTTGATACAGACGGAAAGGGCTTTACCGGCTGGCACAAGATTAACGATACCATGTGCTTCTTCACAAGCAGCAGCGCCTATGACGCTTCTCAGGTATATACAAACGGGCCGAAAATTGCCCTTACTTTCGATGACGGACCCGGAATTTATACAAATCAGATTCTTGATGTTTTGGAAGAAAACAATGCCAAGGCGACATTCTTCATGATCGGCGAACAGGTATCCTCTTTCTCCGATGCCGTAAAACGCGAACACGATCTGGGGATGGAACAGGGGAATCACACCTGGGATCACACAACGCTGACTCATCTCGATGCTGCCGGCATACAGGATGAAATAAATAAAACAAACAGCGTCATAGCTTCCGTCACCGGCGCAAATCCAACACTGATGCGCCCGCCGGGCGGCGGTTATAACGATCTGGTCAAAGCGAACTCCTGCGGCATGCCGCTGATTCTCTGGTCCATCGACACACTTGACTGGTCCACAAAGAACGCCCAAAGTACTTATGATTCTGTTATGAATAATGTGAAGGATGGAGATGTCATCCTGATGCATGAAATCTACCAGGCATCGCTGGATGCCGCAAAGATGCTGATACCGGCGCTCATCCAGCAGGGCTACCAGCTTGTAACAGTAAGTGACCTTGCTGCGTCAAAGGGCACAACTCTTACGGCAGGAACCGTATACGGAGCAATACGCTGAAGCAGGCAGCCGGCCTTTACGGATTTTGCAGATCCAGTATTTTCATCAGGAAACAGCAGAGCAGGATCAGGATAAAGAA
>DCDB01000185.1 GCA_002316215.1 Lachnospiraceae bacterium UBA1066
GCGGGATTGCGCCGGAAACGCCGAAGAAGAAAATGGCTTTCATTTCCGTAACGATCGGAGAAGGGCTTTCGGAAATCTTCAGACAGCTCGGCGTGGACGTTCTCATCGAAGGCGGACAGACGATGAATCCCAGCACGGAAGATATGCTGGATGCCATAAAGAAGGCTCATGCTGAGAACGTCTTTATACTGCCGAATAACAAGAATGTTATTCTTGCGGCCAATCAGGCTAAAGCCCTTGTGGAGGATACGAATATATTTGTCATCCCGACGAAGACAGTGCCCCAGGGTATTACGGCGGTAATCAATTTCGTCCCTGAGAATACGCCGGAAGAGAACGCCGAAGCCATGACGGACGGAATCCAATACGTCAAGACCGGAGAAGTTACTTATGCGGTGCGTGACACCAGGGTCGACGGTCATGAAATCCACTCCGGTGATATCATGGGAATCGGGGATGACGGCATCCTGGCGGTCGGAACGGATGTAAAGCGCGTGACGCTTGATATGCTTGAGAAGATCGTTGATGAGGAATCGGAACTTATCAGCATCTATAACGGGGAGTCCTTCAGTACGGATGAGACATCAAAGCTCGTTGAAATGGTGAAGGGAAAGTTCCCGGGGCTGGATGTGGAAATGAATTACGGCGGCCAGCCGGTCTATTACTGTATACTTTCAGTTGAGTAAATGTTGTACTTAAGGGGTGCTGCGGGGGCTTTGTTTTACCGTGGCGCCTTTTTTTATAAGGTGGAAAATGGAACTTACTTCGATCAGCCATGTCGGTCCGAAAACAGAAAAATTGTTTCAAAAGCTCGGAGTCACAGATTGCGAGAGCCTCAGGATGTACTATCCGATTCACTATGATGAGTATCTTCCCCCTGTGGCAGCCAAAGCCGCAGTGCCGGGCTCAAAGTGCGCAGTGACGGGGCATATCGCAAGGGCTGTCGTGGTACGCCAGGTACGCAATATGAAGATTGCCGTGACGGAAATCAGCGATCCTACAGGAAAAATCCGCCTGACCTGGTACAATGCTCCATTTATGCGAACGGTATTGAAACGCGGGGCAGTTTATATTTTCCGGGGTAATGTGGGAATCCGGGGCGGCACGAGGGTGATGGAACACCCGGAAATTTATACTCCGGAGCAGTATGATGAAAAATTGAGGACGCTTTCCCCTGTCTATGCTCTTACGAAGGGGCTGTCCAATAACATGGTTATTAAGGCTGTGCAGGGGGCTTTTGACCTGCTTCCGCCGGTCCGCGAATATCTTCCGGAACAAATCGTTAAGCTATTGGGACTCATGGATGAAACAGAGGCGGCGCGTTTTATTCATTTTCCGAGAACAGAGGAGGAACTTAACAAAGCAAGGAAACGTCTGGCTTTTGATGAATTTTTTCTGTTTATCCTCGCCATGCGGAAGCTGAAGGATTCGGAAGAGGTTTTGACAAATGAATTTCCGATGAAAGAGACCTGGGACACAGAGGAACTTATCGACGCTCTGCCCTACAGGCTGACGCGGGCGCAGGAAGATGCCTGGCATGAGATTGAGGCAGATCTTAAGGGAAAGAAGCTGATGTCGCGTTTACTGCAGGGAGATGTCGGATCAGGAAAGACTATTCTTGCATTTCTTGCAATGGAAATGGCAGCTTCCAACGGCTACCAAAGCGCACTAATGGCACCAACGGAGGTTCTGGCAAGACAGCATTTTGAGAAATTACGGAAGCTGGCCGGGGAAAGGAAAATCCGAAACCTCACTCCGGTTCTTCTGACGGGTTCGATGAAGGCGGCTGAAAAAAGGGAAGCGCTTTTTAGTATTGCGTCGGGTGAAGCAAATGCGATCATCGGTACGCATGCTCTCATACAGGACAGTGTTAAATACAAGGCACTGGCGCTTGTCATAACGGATGAGCAGCACCGTTTCGGTGTATGCCAGAGGAAAGCTTTAAGCGAAAAAGGAAGTCCGCCGAACATGATGGTCATGTCGGCGACGCCTATTCCGCGCACCCTTGGCGTCATTTACTACGGAGACATGGATGTTTCGATTATTGATGAACTGCCGAAGGAAAGGCTGCCGGTTAAAAACTGCGTGGTAGATCCTTCCTACAGGCCGAAAGCCTTTGATTTTATCGCAAAACAGATCGGCGGAGGACGCCAGGCATATATTATCTGTCCGATGATCGAAGAATCGGAAGGGCTGGAAGCGGAAAATGTCCTGGACTATACGAAAAAAATCCGCAGGCAGCTTCCGGACGTCCGTGTCGGGATGCTGCACGGAAGGATGAAGGCCAGGGAAAAGGATGAGATAATGGAAGCGTTCGCGTCGGGGGATATCCAGCTTCTTGTTTCTACGACGGTTATCGAGGTCGGCGTGGATGTGCCGAATGCCACCGTTATGATGATTGAAAATGCAGAACGCTTCGGTCTTGCGACGCTTCATCAGCTTCGCGGCCGTGTCGGACGCGGTTCTTTTCAGTCCTACTGCATCTTTATGGCGGGACAGGAGTCGGAAGATATTAAGAAAAGGCTGGACATCCTTAAAGAATCCCATAGCGGTTTTGAAATCGCGGAGAAGGATTTTGAGATGCGCGGCCCCGGCGATCTTCTCGGCATTCGCCAAAGCGGAGACGCCATGTTTAAAATAGCGGATATTGCCCGTGACGGAGATGTCCTGAAAACAGCCGGCGAAACAACAGCAGCAATTATGGAAGAAGATCCCGGGCTTATCGATGAAGAACATGAGCTGCTTAAAAAAAAGCTTGAAGAATATATTGCGTCAAATGAAAGAAGTATTGTACTGTGAAGGGAGGCCTCTATGGCGCTGGTGGATTTCAGGGATGTGTCGAAGGTGTATCATACGGGAGAAATTGAAATCCGCGCCGTAGACGGAATTTCATTTACGGTTGAAGAGGGCGAATTTACCGTCATTGTAGGGCCTTCCGGAGCAGGAAAAACGACAGTCCTGAATATTCTGGGCGGAATGGATACCTGTACATCGGGTGAGGTTTATGTCGGCGGGGAAAATATTGCGGAATATAAAGAAAAGCAGCTGACTAATTACAGGAGAAATGACATCGGTTTTGTCTTTCAGTTCTATAATCTCGTACAGAACCTGACAGCTCTTGAAAATGTGGAACTTGCGGCTCAGATATGCAGGGATCCTTCGGACGCAAAAAAAGTCCTGGAAGAGGTGGGGCTTGGGGAACGGCTGGATAATTTTCCCGCCCAGCTCTCAGGAGGTGAACAGCAGCGGGTGGCGATCGCCC
>DCDB01000158.1 GCA_002316215.1 Lachnospiraceae bacterium UBA1066
CACTACCCCCGGATGGAAGAAGTGATTCAGATCATCCATAAGAACGGCGGAATGGCCGTCCTGGCGCATCCCGGTATCAATCTAAAAGGAAAGGAGTCTCTTCTGGATGGCATTTCCGGACTGGGAATAGACGGGATCGAGGCATTCAGCAGCTACCACAGTCCCTCTGTCTGTTCCTTTTATTATCATGAGGCGAAAAGCAGAGGACTATTTGTTACCTGCGGAAGCGATTACCACGGTAAGACGAAACCTTCTGTATTTCTTGGAAAGAACGGGTGCATACTGTCCGATAAGGAACTGACCGGGCAGATGCCGTCTTTCGGCTACTGATCTTTTTCCCGAAGAAGCAGTGCTGCGTTGACGACGACCAGTACGCTGCCGCAGTTGTGCATCAGGGCGCCGGTGACGGGATTCAGCACGCCGCAGACGGACAGGATGACAGCCACGATGTTTATGGCAAGTGAAAGCAGGATGTTCTGGCTTACCTTGTGCATCACTTTTTTTGTCAGACGGAAGAGGTACGGAAGGCGGCGGATATCGTCGTTGACCAGGACTGCATCGGCGGATTCCACGGCGATGTCCGAGCCGACCCCGCCCATGGCGATTCCGGCAAAGGCAGTACTTAAGGCCAGTGCGTCATTGACGCCGTCACCAACCATACAGACCGTTTCACCACGTTCATCGTAATCCCGGATGATCTGCATTTTCCCTTCGGGCAGCAGATTCGCCCGGACATTGCCGATACCGGCTTTTCCGGCAATTTCTCTGGCGGCGGCTTCATTGTCTCCCGTGAGCAGGAGAGGGCTTACACCTGCGGCTTTTAGATTCCGGACTGTTTCCGCGGCATCGGGGCGCAGCACGTCGGCGAGCGCAAGAAATCCTGCAGGAGCGCCGTCGACAGCGGTGTAGATCACCGTCGCTCCGGCGGCGTAATATTGTTTTGCCTTCTCTCTTTCCTCATCAGAAAATGCAATTCCAAGGTCGTCCATCAGCTCCGGTTTTCCGGCCGAGACGGTATGCCCGGGGACTTCCGCGCTTACGCCTTTTCCTGCAAACATTTTGAAGTTATTGACAGGGTCTGTCTGTCCGCCCTCAGCCCTATAACAGGAAAGAACAGCTTTCCCGAGCGGATGCTCGCTCTTTTGTTCGGCCAGTGCCGTATAACGCAGGATATCAGCTGCGCTGTAATTGCGGTTTACGGAAACTTTTGCCGTGACTTCCGGCCTGCCGCAGGTCAGCGTTCCGGTTTTGTCAAAAGCGATGGTCTTTACTTTTGAAAGGCGCTCGAGCGCATCGCCGGAACGAATCAGGATACCGAACTTTGTCGCGTTTCCGATGCCGGCCATGATGGCGGTAGGCGTGGCAAGAATGAAGGCGCAGGGACAGAAAACGACGAGCACGGTGACGGAGCGGATGAATTCGCGTGTTAAAAGCCCGGTGACTATTGCAATCCCTACGGCGGCAAGCACCATCCAGGTGGCCCATTTATCCGCGAGACCGACGATAGGCGCTTTGTTCGCGTCCGCTTCTTCGGCGAGACGGATCATCCGCTGGAGGGAACTGTCGGTACAGATCTTAGAGGCTTTCATTTCAAAAGTTCCGAATTGATTGACGGTTCCGCTGGTCACGCTGTCGCCGGCTTTTTTGTCTGCGGGAATGGATTCGCCGGTCATGACGGACTGATCAATGGAAGTTTCGCCGGATACAATCACACCGTCGACAGGGACGGTCTCCCCGGCGAGAACGGTCAGAAGGTCACCGACGGCAACTTCGGATACAGGGATGACGGCGTCAAGGCCTCCGCGCTTTACGCGGGCTGTCTGCGGCGTGAGTTTGATGAGTTTTTCAATTCCCTGCCGGGCTTTGCTGGAAGTAAACTGTTCCAGGAGGCTGCCGATCTGCATGATCAGAGCCACTTCACCGGCGGCAAAGTATTCACCGATGGAGACAGAGGCGATAAGAGCCATGGATACCAGGACATCGGCCTTGATGTCGTGCTCTTTTATAAGCGCCGTTATGGCATTTACGACAATCGGGATGCCGCAGAGCACGATGGCGGCCCAGGCAATATCGAAAGGAACAATACCGGAT
Source organism: Lachnospiraceae bacterium UBA1066 (assembly GCA_002316215.1). Taxonomy (GTDB): domain Bacteria; phylum Bacillota; class Clostridia; order Lachnospirales; family Lachnospiraceae; genus Chordicoccus. Next base: position 2,092 of record DCDB01000158.1, read on the forward strand.
AAAATACCGCTGAATGAAAAAATAAGCGCCGCAGCTGAAACTGCTGCGCAGACGACGGTGGGCTTCGCTTCCCCTGTAAGCCAGTCTTTAAAAATCATTCGATTTATTCTCCCGCATAGAACTCTGCCGACTTAATTAAGGACCCGGCTGACATCTGAATATTATGTGATACGGGTGTCAGAAGTATCTTTTGACACCTGTGATGCTTCGGTCTGCTCCGTTGCTTTGCAATTCCCGTATTCCTCATTATAACACTTAATTGGCATCAAAAATATTATATATATGAACGCCATTTATGCTATTTTAGCGCAACAGCTAAATGCATCCTGTGTCCTGCTGTGTTATAATGCCTGTGGGCGCCGCTTCCGGTATTGCAGATCAGGCCGTATCAGCGAGGCGGTTTTTGACGTATAAGCGAATCATACGAGGAGGCAGGATTATGGAAAATCAACCGATGGAAGAGCGGAACAGGAAGCTCGGTGAAAAGACAGCGGAAAATTTTGAGAAGCGCGGATTTATTGCCTGCTATGTGCCGACAAAGGAAAAGGCGCTGGAAAAGGCGCTGAGCTATATAAAAAAAGAAGATACCATTGCCTGGGGCGGCTGCAGAAGTGCAGAGGACACAGGCCTTATTGCAGAATTAAGAAGCGGAAGATATCCGAACATCCTTGACCGCGATACAGCAAAAACGGCGGAAGAGCGGCAGGATATGATGCGGAAGGCGTTTTTTGCCGACGTTTATATCGGCGGGGCCAACGGAATCGCCGAAGACGGACAGATCGTAAACATTGACGGAAACGGCAACCGTGTCGCGGCGATGTCCTTCGGTCCTAAGTCCGTGATTGTCATCGCAAGCGTCGACAAAATCATGATGAACGTCATGGATGCCATGGCACGGGCGCGTATGACGGCAGCTCCTGCGAATGCACAGCGCTTTGACATCAAGACGCCCTGCAAAATGAACGGCGTCTGCGCTGACTGCCTGTCTCCGGATAATATCTGCTGTGTTTTCCAGAGAATCCGTTACAGCCGTCCGGCCGGACGCATCAAAGTCATCCTGGTCGGCGAGAAGCTGGGTTTCTGAAAAGTTCCCGGAAGGCTGTTATAGTTTAAGAAAGAATGTCCGGAGCTGTTTTGGCTTTCGAAAAAAAAGCTTCGGGCTGCTGCAGCTTATAAGAAAGGAATCCCGGGTTGCGAGAAAAAGAATTAAAAATTGTAATTGCTTTTGGCACGACGACAGAGGCAATGGCCGCTGAGAAAAAATGCGCCGAGGAGGGGATGCCGGGAAGGCTCATACCGCTTCCGTCGTCGATTTCCGCCGGCTGCGGTCTTGCATTTATGGCGCCTGTACTTTATAAAGAAGAGTTGCTTTTATTCCTTGAAACGCGTAAACTGAATTACCGGAGTGCGACTGAAATTTTTCTATGAAGCGAAAGGCTTTCGCATCCGGAACATCAGGAAGCCTGCCGCAGATCGTACGGCAGAAATGTTTTGTAAAGTAAAATTTTTGCATCCGAAACCTCAGACAGTCTGCCAAAGAGCGTGCGGCAGAAACAGTTCTGTGAAGTAAAAGATTTTTCAGGAGGGTCTAAATGAATATCGTAGTTTTATGCGGCGGAATTTCTACGGAACGCGCAATTTCCATTGTATCCGGCACGGGCGTCTGCAAAGCCCTGCGCGGGAAAGGCCACCGGGCGATTCTTCTCGATGTTTTCTGCGGGGATGAAGAGGCCCAGCTGATGGATGCTTTTCCGGAGGAGTACGATGTCGATGAAGCGGCAGAATTTATCCATGGCTTTGACCAGAAGCTGGACAGCGCCATCGCTAATCCGTCGCGCAGCTTTTTCGGGCCTAATGTCATGAAACTCTGCAAGATGGCGGATATCGTCTTTCTCGCCCTGCACGGTGAAAATGGTGAGAACGGCAAGGTACAGGCCAGCTTTGACCTGCAGAAAATAAAATATACGGGTACGGGCTACATCAGCTCCGCGCTTTCCATGGACAAAGGCCTGACGAAGATTATGCTGGAGGCCAGCCACGTTTCGACTCCGAAGGGAGTTATGCTGACGAAGGATAATTATTCCAATGATCTTGCGGACTGCGGCCTTGTTTTCCCAGTTGTCGTCAAGCCCTGCAACGGCGGATCTTCCGTCGGCGTTTATATTGCGAAAAACCAGGAAGAATACGATACGGCCCTGACCGGCGCTTTTGCACTTGAGGATGAAGTTGTTGTCGAGGAATTTGTCAAAGGCCGTGAATTTTCTGTCGGCGTCATTGAAGGAAAGGCCCTTCCGATTATCGAGATTGCGCCGAAGAGCGGTTTTTATGATTACAAGAATAAATATACGGCCGGTTCGACGGTTGAAACCTGTCCTGCGGATCTGTCCCCGAAGCTTACCGCCAGGATGCAGAAGCTGGCGGAGGACGGCTTCAGGGCTCTTTATCTTGATTCCTATGCCAGACTTGACTTCATGATGAAGGAGGACGGGGAAATGTACTGCCTTGAGGCGAACACGCTTCCCGGCATGACGCCGACATCCCTTATGCCTCAGGAAGCGCAGGCTGTCGGAATGGATTTTGCGGCATTCTGCGAAAAGCTGATTGAAGTATCAATGAAGAAGTTTTCGTGACAGAAGTCATTGTATAGAACGAAATATGAAATCCGGAACCGGATGGATTTATCAGCAGGGTTCTGCATCCGGAACAGCCGGTTGAGGAAGGAAATGTCCAAATGAAAAATCTGACCCCTCGGAATATCGCTTCGGCCTGCGGCGGAAGCTGCCATCATATGAAAGACATCATGGATCGGGAAGTGACCTCGGTCGTGATCGACAGCCGGAAGGCTGAGGCAGGTTGCCTGTTTATCCCTATTAAAGGAGATAATAACGACGGCCATGATTTCATTTCAAACGTAATGGAAAAAGGCGCCCGGCTTACGCTGACGGAAAGAGCGGAAGCGGCCGGCGAATATCCCTATATTCTTGTAAAATCGACGAACGACGCCCTTCTGAAAATTGCGGGCTTTTATCGCAGGCAGCTGGCTATCCCTGTGGTCGGGATCACGGGATCGGTCGGAAAGACAAGTACGAAGGAAGTCATTGCCTCTGTTCTTTCCGTAAAGTACAAGACACTGAAGACGGACGGAAATTTCAATAACAACATCGGGCTTCCTCTTACAATCTTCCGTCTGAAGGACGATGATGAGATTGCCGTTCTTGAGATGGGCATCAGCCATTTCGGTGAAATGACGGAGCTGGCCGGGACGGCAGCGCCGGATACGATGGTCATTACGAATATCGGAACCTGCCATCTGGAATTCCTGAAGGACCGGGACGGCGTTTTCCGCGCCAAGACGGAGTGCTTCGACTATGTGGCCCTGGACGGAACGGTGGTTCTGAACGGCGACGACGACAAGCTTCGGCAGGTGAAGGATGTACACGGACGCGCGCCCGTCTTTTACGGCATGGATCCGTCTCTTCGGGTTTATGCGGAAAATGTAAAATCTCTGGGCTTTGACGGGAGTTCCTGCACGATTAATATTGATGACCGCGCCTTTGATGTGACGATACCGATTCCCGGAGAGCATATGGTCATGAATGCTCTGGCCGGCGCAGCCGTAGGCTCGCTGTACGGTCTTGAGGATGAGGAAATCAGGCAGGGAATTGAAAACCTGAAAGCGCTTCCGGGACGTTTTAATATTATTAAGGGACAGCATTTCAGGATCATAGACGATTGCTACAATGCGAATCCGATGTCGATGAAAGCCTCTCTTGGCATACTCGGCGGAGAAAAAGGACGCAGGGTGGCGATTTTGGGCGATATGGGAGAACTGGGGGCAGACGAAGCCGCTCTCCACCGGGAAGTGGGAGATTACGCCGGAACACTCGGCCTCGACGAATATATTATTGTCGGGAAGCTTTCACAGAATATCGCGGAAGGGATAAAAGCTTCCGGAAATGAAGACAGGATCCGTTCTTTTGCCTCCGTGGAAGCGCTTTTACAGGAACTTCCGGGACTGCTTAAAGAAGGTGACACAGTTCTCGTCAAGGCTTCGCATTTTATGCATTTTGAAGAAATCGTTAAGACATTAACGTGACGGGGAAGATACGCGTTAGCAGTTTCCGCCGGCCGCTTCAGACGAGCGGCTGGTTTTTTTTGACCATTTCTTTTATGACGTTTTGGAAATAGGCGCCGACGTGCTTCCGGTCGTCATGGGACAGATCCTTAAAATACTGCGGTTTGCCGTATTCGATCACGACATGCTGAGGCTGGATCCACGGGAGATGGCGTTCAAAAATCGTTTCCGTATTATTGAAAGAAACAGGGATGACCGGGCAGCCGGATCTTTGCGCGATCTTGAAGCTTCCGTCGTGGAAAGGCGCAAGAGCGGTCTCGTCGCCTGACTTGTTGCGCGTTCCTTCCGGGAAAATGAAAATTGATATTCCCTCATTTACGTAATCGGCAGCTTTAAGGATTGTCCGGACACCTTTCCGCA